>CAZBIG010000352.1:0-3536 GCA_964491865.1 uncultured Neomegalonema sp.
CTCTCCAGGGCCGGACTCTAGCTTCAGATGGAGGGAAAATCAGGGGTCACAGCACGATGCGAAAAGAGTTCCAGCGTTGGGCGCGCGATTTCCCGGCAGCAGTCGCCCAAGGGAACGAAGCCTTTGCCGCAGCCGAAGTCGCGCGCTTCGTGGTGGAGGATATTCCTTCCGCCGTCCGGGCATTGCTGCCGCTCTCCGCAGCCCATCTTCAAGTGCAAGGAAGTGCTGGCAGGGGGCAATGGACGCATACGCCCTGGGTCGCTTTGCTAGACCCGGCAATCACGGCGACTGTTCAGGAAGGCCATTACGTCGTCTATCTACTTAGCCGTGACGGTGAGCGCCTTTTTCTCTCTGTAAACCAAGGCTGCACCCGCCTCTACAGCGCGCTCGGGATCGACGGCGCGGAGAAGGAATTGCGGCGCCGCGCCCAAGCGATGCGTGAGCGGATCGGCAGTCGCCCAATGCGGTTTGGAGACGAGTCCGTCGACTTAGGCGCAGACCTTTGGCGAGCGCGCCTCTACCAGGCCGGTGATGTGGCGAACGTCGCATATGCGACGCGCGATCTCCCGGATGACACGATTCTCGCCCAAGATCTCCAAGACGCGGTGGCAATGTACGGTCGGCTCGTTAGGTTGGGAGGCTGGGAACCTGACGACCAGATAACCCGGGACGCCGAGGACGAGGCCGGCATTGAGGTTCTGGTCGAGGCAAAGCGTTATCGTCTGCATCGTTCCATCGAAAGACAACCGGCCCACACCAGAGCCGTCAAGCGTGTGCAAGGAGTCCGATGCCGAGGTTGTGAGCGACAGTTGGAAGAGATCTACGGACCCATTGCCGCGGAACTAGTTGAAGTACACCACCTGTTTCCCCTTTCGGCGTTGGCTGAAGGCGAGACTGTTACCTTCGACCCTAAGACAGATTTCGCCGTGCTATGTCCGAATTGTCACGCCGTCATCCATCGGATGGACGACGTGAGCGATCTTGAAGGGTTGCGCAAACTGTTCTTCAAGTAGTCGCAGCCTCGTTTTGTTCCTTTCTGAAGCCAGGCTCTGAGGTGATCGACGTTGCTCCCCTAGTTCTGCTCCTGGCCCCAAGCCGACATCGTCCCGTTGGGCGCCCGTGTCCCAACGCCGGTGCGCGGGCCGAGATGGCGGCGCCGGTTTTTTGGTCGGGCGCCGCCATGTCCGGCGGGAGCGCGGGTCTTAGCCGTCGATGACGGCGTTGAGGGTCGCGCTTGGGCGCATCACCGCGGCCAGGCGGGCCGGATCGGGATGGTAGTAGCCGCCGGTGTCGGCCGGCGCGCCTTTGGCGGCGGCCAACTCCGCCACGATCGTCGCCTCGTTCTCGGCGAGCGCCTGGGCGATCGGCGCGAATTCGGCGGCCAGCGCGGCGTCGTCGGTCTGAGCGGCCAGGGCCTCGGCCCAGTAGCGGGCGAACCAATAGTGGCTGTCGCGATTGTCCGGCTCGCCGGCCTTGCGGCTGGGGCTGCGGTCGTTGTCGAGGATCCCTTGGGTCGCGACCTCCACCGCCTCGCCCAGCAGCTTGGCCTTGGCGTTGCCGCGGGCGGCGGCGAGAAACTTCAAGCTTTCGCCGAGCGCGCAGAACTCGCCCAAACTGTCCCACCGCAGATGGTTCTCGGCCTGCAGCTGCTGCACATGCTTCGGGGCCGAACCGCCGGCCCCGGTCTCGAACAGCCCGCCGCCCTGCATCAGCTTCACGATCGACAGCATCTTCGCCGAGGTCGCGAGTTCGAGGATCGGGAACAGGTCGGTCAAGTAATCGCGCAGCACGTTCCCGGTGACGGCGATCGAGTTTTCGCCCTTGGTGATGGTCTCCAAGGTCGCCCGGGTCGCCTCTCGCGGCGCCAAGATCCGAAACTTGTCGGCGACGCCGCGCGCTTCCAGGATCGGCCGGACATAGGCGATCAGTTCGCGGTCGTGCGCGCGCGTCTCGTCGAGCCAAAAGATCGCTTCGCACCCCTCGGCCGCCTGCCGGTCGACCGCCAGCGCCACCCAATCCTCGATCGGCGCCTTGCGGGCCGCGGACGCGCGCCAGATGTCGCCCGCCTCGACCCGGTGCTCGTGCAGCACCGCGCCGTCGTCGAGGATCATCTTGACCACGCCGTCGGCCGGGATCTCGAAGGTGGTCGGATGCGAGCCGTACTCCTCGGCCTTTTGCGCCATCAGACCGATATTCTGCACCGTCCCGGCGGTCGCCGGGTTCAATTTGCCGTTCTCTTTAAAGAACTTGATCGCCTCGTCATAGACCGGCGCATAGCAGGTGTCGGGGATGACGCAGACGGCGTCCGCTTCCGCGCCGTCGGGGCCCCAGCCCTTGCCGCCGGCGCGGATGAGCGCCGGCATCGAGGCGTCGATGATCACGTCGGACGGCACGTGCAGGTTCGAGATCCCCCGGTCGCTGTCGACCATGTACATCGGCGGGCGCTCGGCCGAGACCGCCTCGATCGCGGCCGTCAGCACGGGCGCGTCCTTCACCCGCTCGAGCAGGTCGCCGAGCCCCTGGTTCGGATCGACGCCCAGGCGCGCCAGCGCGTCGCCATGGGCCGCGAACACCGGCGCGAGCCAGGCCTTCACCGCATGGCCGAAAATAATCGGATCCGAGACCTTCATCATCGTGGCCTTGAGATGCAGCGAAAACAGCACGCCCTCGGCTTTGGTCTTCTCGATCTCTTCGGCCAGGAACGCGTCGAGCGCCCGAGCGGACATGAACGTCGCGTCCACCACGGCGCCCGCGGGATAGGCGACGCCCTCTTTCAACACCGTCTCGCCGTCGGCGGTCTCGAGCACGATGCGCGCCGTGGCGTCGCGCGCTAAGGTCGTCGAGCGCTCATTGCGCCGGAAATCGCCGCCCGGCATCGAGGCCACGCGGGTTTTGCTGTCGGCCGACCAGTCGCCCATGCGGTGCGGATTGGCTTGCGCGAACGCTTTCACGGCCTTGGCCGCGCGCCGGTCCGAATTGCCTTCGCGCAGCACCGGGTTCACCGCCGAGCCCTTGATCGCGTCGTAGCGCGCGCGGACCGCGCGGTCGGCCTCGGTCTGGGGCGTCTCGGGATAATCGTGAACGGCGAAGCCTTGGGCTTGCAGCTCTTTCACCGCGGCGACCAGCTGCGGCACCGACGCCGAGATGTTCGGCAGCTTGATCACGTTGGCCTCGGGCGTCTTCACCAACGCCCCGAGCGCCGCCAGGTCGTCCGGCCGGCGCTGGGCGTCGGTCAGCGCGTCCGGAAACGCGGCCAGGATGCGCCCGGCCAGCGAGATGTCCCGGGTCCCCACGCTCACGCCCGCCGCGGCGGCGAAGCGGCGGATGATCGGGAGCAGCGACGCGCTGGCGAGTTCCGGCGCCTCGTCGACTTTGGTGTAGACGATGTCGGGGGTGGATGCGTCGGCCATCGGTCTGCTTTCTCGCTCTGGGTTGGGCGGACGCGCGCGCCCGCGGCGGATGTCGGCGCGCCCGGGACGCGCGGTTCGCGGCGCGCGGGGGCGGTTTCGGGTCGATCGCCGCGCCGGAGCGGCGGC
>CAZBIG010000353.1:0-3521 GCA_964491865.1 uncultured Neomegalonema sp.
GCCCGCGGTCGGGCGAAGTCAGGGTGGCGGCACAGACCAGCCCCATCTGGCCGACGCCGAGCACGGCGATGCGGGGGTTGTCGGGGAGGATGCTGCCCATGCTTCGGCGTTGCGCGGGCGGTCTCGTCGCCCGGTGGGCACGGTACGCCTCGCCGCGGCACGCCCGCGGCGGACCGCGTCGGGCCGATCCGGCTGCGGCGACCCGGGCCCTCGGACGCGAACCAACGGCCGCCGCGGGCCGTACCGAGGCATGCCCGCGACGCGATCGCGGCGGTCCCCGCGACATAACCTCCCCCCTGCCCGAAGCCGCGGGCAAGCTGATCGTGACCCCCGGCGTGCGCCCGGCAGGCGCCGCGCTCGACGACCAAAAGCGGGTGGCGACCCCGCGCGAGGCGATCGCGGCCGGCGCGGATCAGGTGGTCCTGGGCCGGCCGATCGTCGCCGCCGCGGACCCGCGCGGCGCTGCGCTCGAGATCCAGCGCGAGATCGCCAGCCGCGACGCGTGACCGGCCCCGCGCCAGCGCTGTGCCGCGACTGCGGGTGGCGCGGCGAGGCCGCCGCCCGCTGCCCCGATTGCGGCTCGGCCCGGGTCGTCGCGCATCCCGAGCTGTTCGCGCTGCCGATCGCGCATCTCGACTGCGACGCCTTCTACGCCGCCGTTGAAAAGCGCGACGATCCGAGCCTGGCGGACAAGCCGGTGATCGTGGGCGGCGGGCGGCGCGGGGTGGTGGCGACCTGCTGCTACGTCGCGCGGCTGTATGGCGTGCGTTCGGCCATGCCCATGTTCCAGGCGCTCGAGCTTTGCCCGCACGCGGTGGTCATCAAGCCCGACATGGCGAAATACGTCGCCGCAAGCCGGCGGATCCGGACGCTGATGGAGGCGCTGAGCCCGCTGGTCGAACCGTTGTCGCTCGACGAGGCGTTCATCGACCTGTCCGGAACCGAGGCGCTGCACGGCGCGCCGCCGGCGGCGCTGATGGCCCGGCTCGCCCACGATATCGAAACCACCGTCGGAGTGACCGTCTCGGTCGGGCTCGCGCCCAACAAATTCCTGGCGAAGATCGCCTCGGAACTCGACAAACCGCGCGGTTACGCGGTGATCGGCGCGGCCGAGGCCGCGTCCTTTCTGGCCGACAAGCCGGTGTCGATCCTGTGGGGCGTCGGCGCGAAATTCGCGGCGCGCCTGCGCGCCGACGGCTTCGAGACCGTCGGCGACCTCGCAGCGGCGCCCCCCGAGGCGCTGTTCCGGCGCTATGGCGCGACCGGCGGACGGCTGGCGCGGCTGGCCCGCGCCGAGGACGCGCGCCTGGTGTCGCCGCGCGCCGGGGCCAAGAGCGTCTCGGCCGAGACCACCTTCGACCGCGACCTCGACGACCCGGACGCGCTGGACCGCGCGCTGTGGCGGCTCGCCGAGCGGGTCGCGGCCCGGATGAAATCGAGCGGGCTGCTTGGGCGGGTGGTGACGCTGAAGCTGAAGACGGCCGCGTTTCGCACCCGCACAAGACGGCGCGCCTTGGCCGAGCCGACGCAGCTCGCCGGGGCCTTGCACCGGGCCGCGGCCCCGTTGTTGGCCGCGGAGACGGCGCGCGGCGAGCGGTTTCGCCTGATCGGCGTCGGCGCGTCCGACCTCAGCGCGGCCGACGGCGCGTCGCCGCGGCAAGACGCGCTGCTGCCGGACGACGCTCGGCGCGACGAGGCCGTCGAGCGGACGATCGACGCCGTGCGCGCCCGCTTCGGCGAGGCGGCGATCGGTCGAGGCCGTGGCGTAAAGTGACGCGGATCCGCAACTCTGGCGCGAGCCCGCTTTTTGGGTTTGCCAATGCTGCGGCGCACACTTACCTTCGCAAATGCGGCGTTCGCGCCGCCGCCCTTCCCGGGCGTTTCCTCCCTAGACCTGGGCCGCGTGCGCGCGGCCCTTTTTTTTATCCGGTCGCGCGGGATGTCCGAGACGATTTATCCGGCTGGGCTGAAGGCTATTCGGCCGCGAGGCTCGACGCGGGGCGCACGCGATCCCGCACCAGATCGCAGAGCCGCGCGATCACGGGACGCAGGGCGCGGCGCAGCGGTTCGAACTCGGCGGCGGGTTCTGTGAAGGCCTGGTCAAGATACAACCCCCGGTCGAGCTCGATCTGAACCGCGCTCACCCCGGCGGCCGGCCGTCCATAGCGCTCGGTGATATAGCCGCCGGCGAAGGGCGCGTTGCGCGCGACCCGAAAGCCCGCATCGACGAACGCCTGTTCGATCGCGTCGACCAGCGCCCGCTCGGCCGCCATGCCGAACCGGTCGCCCAGCACCACGTCGACCGGAGCGTGCAGACGGCGCCCGCCCACGCTCGTGGCGCCGGTGGGCATCGAATGGCAGTCGATCAACAAGGCCCGCCCGAAGCGGCGACGGGCGCGCAACAGCAGGTCCATCAGCTTTTGGTGATAGGGCGCATGCCAGTAAGCGACCCGCCTGCGGGCCTCGGCCATCGAGATCTTGCCATCGTAGATCGCCACCCCCTCGGCGACGATCCGCGGCACCACCCCGAGGCCGGCGACGACCCGCGCATTGGCCGGACGCGTTTCGGCTCCCTCGACCAGCGCCGGGTCGAGATCGCCCGGCGCGCGGTTGAGATCGATGTAGGCCCGCGGCGCCACGGCCGAGATCAGCGGCGCGCCGCGGTTGAGCGCGTCGGAGAATAAAAGATCGACAAAAGCGTCTTCAGACGCGCGCAGCCCCTGCAAGGACAGGCGCGAGGCCAGAAGCAGCTCGTTGAAATAGGTGCGTCCGCTATGCGGCGAGCTGAACACCACGCCGGACCCGAGCGTCGCGGGTTCGCCGAGGCGATACGGCGCGCGCCGCGCAGCCTCTTCCGGGGCCCGGATCGCCGTCGTCGTCGTTTCGACACCCTCGCCGTTCGCCACGGGCTATCCTTCGCGGTTCCGGCGCGCGCCGGTAGTCATCTGTTTACTGCAGTGTGGAACTGTGCCTCCGACGCCCAACAGCAACCGGAGCCGACCGCATGGCGCGCATCATGCTCACCACCCCAGAAGATGTAATGCGTCGCTATCTCGGGGAAAAGTTAAAGCGTGCAGGGCATTTCGTGACCCGCGTGGCCGATTATGACGTGGCCATGACGATCCTGTGCGAGACCTACCACGACGTTCTGCTCGTGTCCGTCGGCTCGGACGATCCGCACGGCTTGGCCTTCGCCCACGAAGCGCGGCGCATCGATCCGGAAATGCATGTGATGTTCATCACAGGCTTCTCCGTGGTGCCCCTGATCGTCGACGACGAGGACGAGGACGGTCTGAACGACCGGCTGGGCCAGCCCGCCCACCTCAACCATTTGATCGACGAGGTCGGGCGGCTGCTGGCGGCGTGACGCCGCCGGCGTCGCGTCGCCAACGCCCCGTCGTGGCGCTTGCGCCGGCGAAAGCCCCTCGCTAAAGAAGCGGCTCCGACGTCGGGGAGACCTGACGTTAGGGCGCGTAGCTCAGTGGGAGAGCACTACGTTGACATCGTAGGGGTCGCTGGTT
>CAZBIG010000354.1:0-3521 GCA_964491865.1 uncultured Neomegalonema sp.
CCGCGCCCGAGCCGCGGCTCGGGCCGCGTCGAAATCTCCTTCAACAGCCCGCCCACCCCCATCCGGGCGATGTCGTCCGCGGTGACGCGCACGCCCGCCGCCAGGCGCTCGAGCACCCAGTCGGCGCCGTTCAGCTTGGGCGATTTGGCGCAGCCCGGCAGCGCCAGCACCGGACGTCCCGCCTGTTCGCCCAGCGCCAGCAGATTGCCCGGATCAACCGGCATGCCGACCCGCTCGAGCCGGCCGCCCGCCGCGACGATCGCCGCGGGCGCGCCGTCGCGCCGGTCGGTGGTGGCCGACGCGGCGAGGATCAGCACGAGATCTCCGGGCGCCGCCGCAATCGCCGCGGCCAGCGCCTGCGTCTCGTGCGGCGCGATCCGCGGCTCGGGATCGGGCAAGCCGAGGGCGCGCAACCGCGCGCGAACCGCTTCGGCCCCCTTCGCCAGCGTCTTGCGGGCCATGCCCGGCGTCTCGGTCAAGATCAGGGCCGGCGCCGCGGCGCGGAACGGCGCGACCCACAGCGCGCGCCGCCCCGCCAACAGCGCTTCGGCCGCCGCCACGGCCCGTTCGGGGGCGGCGTAGGGGATGATTTTGACCGTGGCGACCATCTGGCGCTCCGCCACCACGGCGTAATCGGCCAGCGTCGCCACCGTGGTCGCTTCGTCGAGCGCGTTGAGCGCGTTCACGAGCTCAGCCGACGCGCGCACCAGACCGGCCGTCGCCGCGAACAGGTTCGCGCGGCCGGTGAACGGCGCCGACGCGGTCAGCCCCGCGGCCGCCGGATCCGGCGCCAGCGCGCGCGCCAGCCGCCCGGCCGCGGCGTCTTCGGGCACGTCGCCCGGCTCGAGCCGCGCGGTCGTGACCGAGCCGAACCCGGCGCGGCCCAGCCGATCCAGGTCCGCGGCGGACAGGATCCGCCCCTTCCGCAGCGCGCCGTCCGGCAGCCGGATCGAATGGGCCAAAATCGCGCCCTCGGCCTGGTCGAGCGACGTGTCTCCGAACTTCATCGCACCCTCAGAGCGGCGCGGGCGCGTCCGCCGCCGCGGACGTCGAGACGGAGGTCGCCGCGCGCGCGGGCCGGCGCCAGGCCTCGATCATCTCGGCCAGCACGGCCGCGGCGATCTCCGCGGGCGACTGCGCGCCGATATCGAGCCCGATCGGCGCGCTCAACCGCGCCAGCGCGTCCGGCGACAGGCCCGCGCCCTCGGTCAACCGCGCCGCCCGCTTGGCCTGGGTCCGCGTCGAGCCGAGCGCGCCGACGTAAAAGGCCGACGAGCGAAGCGCCGGGATCAGCGCCTCGTCGTCGATCTTCGGGTCATGGGTCAGACACGCCACGGCGACGCCCCGATCAAGCCCGTGCGCCGCCAGCGCCGGGCCCGGATACTCGACGACGATCCGCTCGGCGGGCAGGTCCGGGAACCGCTCGGGGGTGGCGAAGGCCGCGCGGGGATCGATCACGGTGACGTCGAACCCCGCGATCCGAGCCATCGGAACCAGCGCCTGCGCGATATGGGCGGCCCCGATCACCGCCAGCCGCCGCGGCGGCGCATGAACCGCGATGAACAGGGAGGGCCGCGTTCTCGAAAAGCCCGACCGCCCCGAGATCAGCGCCGCGCGCGTTTCCGCGTCGGCCGCCGCCGCGTCGGTCGCCAGGCCGCGCGCCCAGCTCTCGAGATCGACCGACAGGGCCACGGGCTCGCGGGCCGCCCGTCGGGCCGCCAGCTCCCGGATCAGATCGAGCGGCGGCCCGTCGCCGGTCCCGAGCGGTTCGACCAGGATGCGAATATCGCCGCCGCAGGGCAACCCCACGGCGAACGCGTCGTCGTCCGACACGCCGAAGGCCAGCAGCCGCGACCGCCCGTCCGCGATCGCTTCGAGCGCTTCCGCCGTCACCGCGCCCTCGACGCAGCCGCCCGAGACCGAGCCCGCCAACTCGGCCGCGCTCGAGATCGCGAGCTGCGCGCCGACCGGCCGCGGGGCCGATCCCCAGGTCTCGACCACCGTGGCCAGCGCGGCGCCCTTGCCGGCGTCGATCCAGTCGAGGGCCTGTTCGGGTATTCTGTCGGGATCGTAGACCATCGCTCCTCCGATCCGCTCGCCCCCCCGGCGGCGGGGCCGCCGCGCCTTAAGCGGGCGAGACCGCGGCGGACGCGTCCGCCGGCGGGTCGGCGTCCAGCAGCGCCATCAGCCGCGTCCGATCGCCGACATCGTCGGGCCGCGACAACGCCTCGGCCAACGCGCCGAGGCTTTCTATGTTGTGCGCCGCGCGGAAACTGTCCACCCGCGGCAGCAGCGCGCGGACCCCTTGCGCGCGGGGCGCGAAGCCCTCCCAGCGCAGCAGCGGGTTCAGCCAGATCAGCTTTCGGCAGGACAGCCGCAGCCGATCGGCCTCGGCGGCCAGCCGCGCCGGATCGTCCCGGTCGAGCCCGTCCGTGATCAGCAGCACCACCGCGCCGCGCCCCAGCACCCGCCGCGACCAGTCGCGGTTGAAGACGCCGAGCGCCGCGCCGATCCGGGTGCCGCCGTCCCAGTCCGCGGCCTCGCGTCCGCAGGCCGCCAACGCCTCGTCGACGTCGCGCCGCGCGAGCGCGCGCGTCACGTTCGTCAGGCGGGTCCCGAAGGTGAAGCCGTGCACTTTGGCCCAGCCGGCCTGTTTCGAGGCCGCGGCGGCGTGCAGAAAATGCAGCAGCATCCGGCTATAGGCGCTCATCGACCCCGAGATGTCGCACAGCGCCACCAGGTCCGGCCGCCGCCGCAGCCGCGCGCGCCGCTTCAGGCCCGCCAGCTCGCCGCCCGCCCGCGCGCCCGCCCGCACGGTGGCCCGCCAGTCGGGCAAAGGGCCTTTGGCGGCCGGCCGCGTCCGGCGCGAGGCGATCGGCGGCGCCGGCAGCCGCAACCGCGCCATCGCGCGCTTCGCCTCGGCCGTCTCGGCCAGGCTCATCTGCTCGAAATCCATCCGCTTCAGCCGCTCGTCGACCGAGAAGGTCAGGGTCGCGGCGAACCGGATCTCGTCCTCCGACGCGTCGCGCGGGCGGGGCGGCGGCGCGCCGCCGGCCAGAGCCTCCTGCGCGCGCCGCTCGGCGGGCGCGGGGGCGCGCTCGGGTTCGGGGGCGGCGGCCTCGCGCAGCAGCGTCGCCATCATTTTTTCGATCAGCTGCGGGTCGCGCCAGAACAGTCGAAAGGCCGCGTCGAACACCGCGCGGTGCTCGGCGCGGCTCACGAAGCAGGCATGCAGCGTCCAATAGAAATCGCGCCGATCGGCGACGCCCGCCGCCGCGACCGCGGCCACCGCCTCGGCGGCGCGCCCGGGCCCGACCGGCAGACCCGCCTTGCGGAGCGCGCGCGCGAAATGGGCGAGGTTCTCGGCCAGCCGACCGTCCTCGGGCGCCGTCAGGCGCGCGGTCGCGCGTTGCGCCCGGGGCTCAGCCATGCGTCTCGCCTGTCGGCCCGCCGATGCGCGTCCCGCCGGGCGGAACGCCGGTCCGCCCGCCGCGCGGCGGCCGTCTCGGCCGCCCTGCGCC
>CAZBIG010000355.1:0-3501 GCA_964491865.1 uncultured Neomegalonema sp.
ATCGCGATCCTGCTCGGCATGGGGATGCCGACCACGGCCGCCTACGCGGTGGCCGCGTCAGTGGTGGCGCCGGGGTTGATCGAACTCGGCATCCCGACGCTGACGGCGCATTTCTTCGTCTTCTACTTCGCCGTGGTCTCGGCGATCACGCCGCCTGTCGCGCTCGCCTCCTATGCGGCCGCCGGCATTTCCGGGGCCAACGCGATGGAGACCTCGGTAGCGTCGTTCAAGATCGGCATCGTCGCTTTCGTCGTGCCGTTCATGTTCTTCTACAGCTCGGCGCTGTTGATGGAGGGCACGCCGTTCGAAATCGCTCGGGTGCTCGTCACGGCGACATTCGGCGTATATTTGCTCTCGTCGGCCGTCCAAGGCTGGTTTTTGGGCGCGTCGGCGGTTTGGTACTTGCGCCTGACGTTGGGTGTCGCGGCCTTGTTCATGATCAGCGGCTCGTGGGTGACCGATTTGATCGGCGTCGGCGTCGCCGGGGCCGCGGTCGCGACGCAACGCGTACTAAAGCCGCGCGACGGCGCCGCGATCCCGGCGACCGGCGCGGATTGACCGCGCCGCCTCCGCGCGCCGCCGGGCCAATTGACAACGCGCGGCCCATTGCGCAGCGTCGACTGAATTCAGAGTTCCTTAAGTCGGCACCATGATCGCCACCGCGCCCAGCTTGCCCGATCAAATCTATGACGCGCTCGTCGACGAGATCGCCGAAGGCGCGCTCGCGCCCGGCACGCATCTGATCCAAGAGCGCTTGGCGGCGCGCTTCGGCGTGTCGCGTCAACCGGTTCAGCAGGCGATGACCCGGCTGCGCGCCGACGGGGTCGTCGAAGAGCTGGGCCGCCGCGGGCTGTTCGTCGCCAAGCTCGACGCCGAGCGCATGCGGCGCCATTACGGCGTCCGGGCCGCGTTGGACGGCTGGTCGGCGCGCCGCGCCGCACTGCGCTGCGCCGCCGAGCCCGAGCGCCGCGACGCGGTGTCCAAGGACGCGGACGCGCTGTTCGCGGCGGCGCAAGCGGCGATCGCGGCGGCGGACACGATCCTGCAAGTGCGCTGCGACCAAGCCTTTCACGTCATGCTCTACGCCGCGTCGGGCAATCCGATGATCGCCAGCGCCGCCGAGCCCCACTGGCGCTTTTTGCGCCGGGCGATGGCCGACGTGCTGCGCCAGGCCGGCGGCCCCGAGCAGATCTGGCGGCAACATGAAGCTGTGGCCCAGGCGGTGCTCGACGGCGACGCGGTCGCCGCCGACCGGCTGGCGGTCTCGCATGTCGAGCACGCCGCGGACCGGCTCGCCGACGCCCTCCGCGAGGCGGACCGAAACGCGCAACGAGACGCGGAACGAGACGCCGATGCGCAGGAGGGCGCGCCATGACGCCGATCCCGACCATGGGCCAGATGCTGTCGGCCCAGGCGCGTCTGCAGCCCGACCGGATCGGAGCCCGAGATCTGACGCGGGCCATGACCTTTCGCGAGTGGAACCGCCGGGCCTGCCGGCTGGCCAACGCGCTCGCGGGGCTGGGATTGTCGAAAGGCGACCGCGTCGGCGTGTTGGCCTTCAACCGGGTCGAATGGCTCGAGATCTACGCGGCCGCCGCCAAGGCCGGGCTGGCGGCCGTTCCGGTGAACTTCCGCCTGGTGGCGCCCGAGATCCGGTTCATCCTGCAAGACTGCGCGGTTTCGGCGGTGATCGCCGAGACCGCTCTGCACGGACCGGTCGATGAAATCCGCGCGGCGCTCGAGGTGCCGGACGATCGGTTCGTCTTGATCGGCGACGGCGCGCCGCCGCCGGGTTGGCGCGACTACGAGACGCTGATCGCGGCGGCCAGCGACCAAGAGCCCGCGGTCGCCGTCGCCGGCTCGGACCCCTGGTGCCTGATGTACACCTCGGGAACCACCGGGAACCCAAAAGGCGCCATCCGCGGGCATCAGGGCATGGGGCTGATCGCCCTGATGACCGAGGTGGAGCTCGGCCTCGGGCGCGGGGACGAGGCGCTGCTGGTCATGCCCATGTGCCACGCCAATTCTTTGAATTTCTTCTGCGCCTTCGTGTATTGCGGGGCGGCGGTCAGCGTGTTTTCGCGCGCCAGCTTCGACCCGGAGCTGTGCCTCAAGACTCTGGCCGACACAGGCGCGAGCTTCACCTCTCTGGTGCCCACCCAATACGACATGATGCTGGACGCGCCGCGGCCCCCGGGGGGGCTCGCGCGGGTCGAGAAGCTGATGATCTCTTCCGCCCCGGCCCGGGTCGAGACCAAACGCGCCGTGATGGAGATGTTCCCGAACTCGGGTCTGTTCGAGCTCTACGGCTCGACCGAGGCCGGGTGGGTGACCATGCTCCACCCCGACGAGCAATTCGATCATCTGGGCACCGTGGGGCGCGAGGTCGTGGGCTCGCGGCCCGTGCGTCTGCTCGACGACGCCGGCGAAGAGGCGCCGGACGGCGCGCCGGGCGAACTGTTCAGCTGCGGCCCCTATGCGTTCGACGGCTACTGGAACGCGCCCGCTAAAACCGCCGAGGCGTTTCGCGGCGACTATTTGACCGTGGGCGATGTGGCGGTGCGCGATCCCGACGGGTTCATTCGCCTGATCGATCGCAAGAAGAACATGATCATCTCCGGCGGCGAGAACGTCTATCCCACCGAGGTCGAGGCCGTCCTCGCGCGGCACCCGGCGGTGCGCGACGTGGCGGTCGTCGGCCGCCCCGACGACCGATGGGGCGAGCGGGTGGCGGCGGCCGTGGTGCTGCGCGAGGGGGCCGCGCTCGAGGCGGAGGCCTTGATCGGCTGGTCGCGCGACCATCTGGCGGGCTTCAAGCGGCCCCGCGAGGTGGCCTTCATCGCCGCCGAGGAGATGCCGCGGACCGCCACCGGCAAGATCCAGCACGGCAAGCTGCGCGATCTTCTGGCGGCGCGCGCCTCGGACCGCGCGGCGGGGACGGAGGGCGGCGAAAACGGCCAGGCCCCTGAAGAGGCTCCTGGAGAGGCTCCTGGAGAGGCCCCCGGCTCGGCTTCCTTCTCGGCCCCCGGCTCGGCTCCCGGCGCGACCCGCAATTGACCCGGCGCCAAGCTGATTTGGCGCGCGGCCGATTTGGCGGGCGCGGCTGAACCGGGTTCCGGGCGCGACGGTCCCGCAAAGAAACGACCAGGCGCGCCGCGGCGCCGCCGCAACGCGCGTCAGGGAGGACGCCATGACCGAGACCCAAGACTTGAACGCCGACCCGCTCAGCGTGGCCGCTTGGATCGCCAAGGCGCTGGCGCAGCGGGGCGTCGACCGCATCTTCGGGCTGCAAGGCGGCCATATTCAACCGATCTGGGACCACGCCGCCCGCGGCGGCCTGCGGATCGTCGACGTCCGCCACGAATGCGCCGCGGTGCATATGGCCCACGCCCATGCCGAGCTCGCCGGCGGCTTCGGCGTCGCCATGGTCACCGCCGGACCCGGCGTCACCAACACCGTGACCGCCATGGCCAACGCGGCTCTGGCGCGGGCGCCGGTGCT
>CAZBIG010000356.1:0-3496 GCA_964491865.1 uncultured Neomegalonema sp.
CGACGGCGACCTTCGATCTCCGGAACTGGTGGCGCATCACGCTCCTCGCATCGCCGGCCTTGAAACCTCCCGCCGCGAGAGACAACCTAGGCGCATGGGCGATCGCGCGCACAACACAGATACGGGAACGCGGCACATGGGCGGCCAAGCCGAGACCGAGCCCGCGGCGGCGACCGAGGCGGCGACCGAATTTCTCGCGGGACGCATGATCATCGCCATGCCGAACATCGGCGATCCGCGCTTCGAGCGGACGGTGATTTATCTTTTCGCGCACGAGGAAAGCGGGGCGATGGGATTGATCGTCAACCGCGTCACGGACGATGTCAGCTTTGAGGAGCTGTTGTCCCAACTCGAGCTTGAGCACACCGACGAGACGTCGGAGGTGCCGGTTCGGTTCGGCGGACCGGTCGAGATGGAGCGCGGCTTCGTGCTGCACTCGCCCGACTATCACCGCGAGGAAGCGACCCTGAAAGTCGACACCGAAATCAGCATGACCGCGACCATCGACGTGCTGCGCGCCATGGCCACCGGATCGGGACCGCGCAAAGCGCTGTTCGCGCTCGGTTATTCGGGGTGGGGTCCGGGGCAGCTCGAGCGCGAGATCCGCGCGAACGGCTGGCTGCACTGCGAGGCCGACGCCGACCTGCTGTTCGACGAAGCGGACGATACGAAGTGGCGGCGCGCGCTGGCGAAAATCGGCGTGGATCCGTCGATGCTGGCGGCCGGCGGCAGCGCCTGACGGGTCGAGGCCGCTTTCGGCGCGGCGGGCGGCGTCAGCTCAGCGCGGCGGGCGCGCGCGGTAGTCGCGACGCGATGCGCTGCGCAGAGCGGATCACCGAGTGGGCGACCTCGCGGCGAGATTGCCGCGACAGATGAAGCTGACGACGCAGCGCCGCTTCCGCGGCGGCTTTCAAGCGCGCCAATTCGCTTCGCCGGTTCGCGTCCTCGGCCTGGAGACGCGCCAAGGCCCGCCCGACCACGGGCGTTTCCGCGAATTGACACCCGATCAACAGCTCTTCTCCCGAGTCGAATTCGAGCCGATCCAGGAACAGGTGGTTGAGAAAAAGCGCTCCGTCGCGCCGCCGGTTCGTGATCGACACTTCAAGCGGGGCGCGGCTGTCGACGGACGCGCGCAGCCGGACGCGCTCGGCGTCGTCTTTCGAGGCCGCGCTGAGGAAGCGGCAGTTCACGCCCAAGCACGCGGCCTCGGGATAGCCCGTCAGCCGCCCGAAGGCTGCGTTCACATAGACCAGCGGACAATCCGGCAGAGCCGGGTTCGCCAGGGTGACGGCGACCGACCGCCCGGAGACCCCGTCGATGAGCGCGTCTGCGGAAGACATAAGAAACCAGCTCTCATGAAAACGCGGTGGAAAGGATGCCGCGTTTCTGCGAGCAAGTCGTCCCCTCATGCAATTTTTTCGCGCCGCCCGCCTCGCACTGTCGCCAATGGAAGACAGGGCGCGCGGCGCGGCGCCGCTCAGGCGTGGATCGCGGCCCCCAGACCCGCGGCCATCGCCGCTTCGCGCATCGCCTCGGAAAAGGTCGGGTGCGCGTGGCAGGTGCGCGCGACATCCTCGGCCGAGGCCCCGAACTCCATGGCGACGCAGTATTCGTGGATGAGGTCGCCCGCCATCGGTCCGATCACATGCACGCCGAGGATCCGATCCGTCTCTTTATCGGCCAGCACCTTCACGAACCCGTCGGTCGCGAAATGCGCTTTGGCGCGGCCGTTGCCCAAAAACGGAAACTTGCCGACTTTATACGCGACGCCGCGCTCTTTGAGCTGTTCTTCGGTCTCGCCGACCATGGCGACTTCGGGCGCCGTATAGATGACGCTGGGGATCACGTTGTAGTTCACGTGGCCGCGCATGCCGGCGATGCTTTCAGCGACGGCGACGCCCTCTTCTTCCGCCTTGTGAGCGAGCATGGGGCCGTCGGTGACGTCGCCGATCGCCCACACGCCGGGGACGTTGGTCCGCCAGTGGCCGTCGGTCTTCACTTGACCTTTCTCAGTGGTCTCCACCCCGACGGTCTCGAGGCCGAGCCCCTTGGTGAAGGGCCGCCGGCCCGTGGCCACCAAGACCACGTCCGCCTCGATTTCATGGGCGCTGTCGTCCTTGCGCAGCGTGTAGCCGACCTTGACCCGATTGCCTTTCTCGACCCGGTTCACCGCGGCCCCCATCGTGAAGCCGAGACCCTGCTTGGTCAGGATCTTCTGAAACTGCTTAGAGATCTCCGCGTCCATCCCCGGGGTGATGTGATCGAGATACTCCAGAACGGTCACTTTCGACCCCAGTCGGGCCCAGACCGAGCCGAGTTCGAGCCCGATCACCCCCGCCCCGATGATCACCAGATCGGCCGGGGCTTCGGGCAGCTCGAGCGCGCCCGTGCTGTCGACCACTTGCTTTTGATCGACCTCGGCGAAGGGCAGCGTCGCGGGTTCCGAGCCTGTTCCGATCACGATGTTCTTGGTCTCGAGCGTTTGCGAACCGCCGTCGAGCAGGGCCACGTCGACCTGGCCCGGCGCGGCGATCTTGCCCCAACCGCGGACGTATTCGACCTTGTTCTTCTTGAACAAAAACTCGATGCCTTGGGTGTTGCTGTCGATGACGCCCTGTTTATAGGCGTGCATCTTCGGCATGTTCACCGACACGCCTTGAGTTTCGATCCCCATGTCGGCAAAGCGGTCGTGCGCCTCGTGAACCAGCTCAGACGAGTGCAGCAGCGCCTTTGAGGGGATGCAGCCGACATTGAGGCAGGTCCCGCCAAGCGCGCCGCGCCCTTCGACGCAGGCGACGGACAGGCCGAGCTGAGCGGCGCGGATCGCGCAAACATAGCCGCCTGGTCCGCCGCCGATCACCACGAGATCATAAGTCATCATCGTCTCCGTTCGTTCGGCCTGCGCGCGGGTCCACGCGGCCCATTTCTCGACCAAGGAATTCGGCTCCGACGGCGGCTCTGGCGCCGCCCGGCGCAGCGATCGTCTCAGGGTCACAAGATCGGCCTCTCTCTGCCGCCGCCGAGAGACGCGACGCCGCAGTCTCGGGGCGATCTCGCCGGGCGGGTCTCCTCTCGTCCGCCATCGCCGAGATCGGCGGCCCTGTCCAGGCGACGGATCGGCCTGCCGCGATCCTGCGAGCGGCCGGATCGGAGCTGCGCGCGCATGGGAGGCGCCAGCGGGGGGCGCCTGTGGCGCCGCTTGGCGGCCGCCCGCGGGCGCCTCGCCTCAAAGTCAAGCGGATGGCGGCGCGGGGCGTCGCCGCCGAGCGGTTCTGCGCGGCGGACGCGCCGCCCCGACGCGACGCCCGCCGGGCGGCCGCCGGTCGTCGCGGCGCGGGGCCGCGCGGGCGGGGATCAAAGATCCATCAACAAACGGCGCGGGTCCTCGATCGCCTCTTTCACGCGGACCAAGTAGGTGACCGCTTCCTTGCCGTCGATGATCCGGTGATCGTAGCTGAGCGCCAAATACATCATCGGCCGGATCACCACTTGCCCG
>CAZBIG010000357.1:0-3459 GCA_964491865.1 uncultured Neomegalonema sp.
CGGGCAGCCAGGGGCATTTCGAGCTCAACGTCTTCAAGCCGATGATGATCTACAACCTGCTGCAGTCGATGCAGCTGCTCGGCGACGCCGCCAAGGCCTTCACGGACAACTGCGTTTTGGGGATCGAGGCCAATCGGACCCGGATCGACACGCTGCTGAACGAGAGCTTGATGCTGGTGACGGCGCTGGCCCCCGAAATCGGTTACGACACCGCGGCGACGGTGGCCAAGACCGCCCACAAGAACGGAACGACGTTGAAAGAGGAAGCGGTCAAGCTCGGCTTCGTGACCGCCGAGCGCTTCGACGCCGTCGTGCGCCCCGAGGAGATGATCTCGCCGAAGTAAGCGCGAGGCCTGTCGCCGCGCGGGCGGGGCTGAGCGGTCTGCGCCCGCCCTCGACCCGGCGTGGCGCGGGCGCCCCCGTCGCGCTATGCTCACGAAGCGGCGGGCCGAAGCTGGGCTTGGGCGCGGGACCTTGCGAACGCCGCCCGCCGGCGCGCGTCCTCCGGCGATCGCCCTTCGGGAGCACGAGATTTGGCCAAGATCATCAATCTCAACCAGGCGCGGAAGCGCCGGCTCGGCGCCGACAAGCAGCGGCGCGCCGACGAGAATGCGGCGCGCCACGGCCGCAGTCAGGCCGAGCGGCGGGTCGCCGAGACCCAGGCCGCCTCGGAGCGCCGGAGGCTCGACGGCTGTCGCCTGGCGCCCGAGGCCGACTTCCGGCCTGCGACGCCCGAGGCCGAGTAGCGCGGGGTGACCCGGCGCCCGGGCCGGACGCGCCCCTGGAAGGGCCCCTGGAAGCGCCCCTGGAAGCGCCCCTTTGCGCGGTTCATCGCGCCGGCGCGGGCCGGGCGGCGGGCGCTTTGGGCGATCGCGCTCGGGACCGGCTTGATCTACGCCGGCGCGACGCTGACCGGGCGGCTGCTGTTCGACGCCGTCGCCTGGGAGCCGCTGTTCCTGGAAGAAAGCGAAAGCCTGGTCTTCGCGGTGAGCGCCGTTCTGGCCCTGGCCGCGATCGCCAGCGCGTGGCTGTGGACCGCGATCGCCCTCAAGCTGCTGCATCGACGCGGCCTTTGCGGCTTGTTCGGCCCCGAGGCGACCGGGTTTCTCCGCGGCGCCCTGATCGGGGCGGCGTTGACGGCGGCCGTCGGGCTGGCGCTGCGGGGCCTGGACCTGGCGTTCGGGGGCGGCGCCTATCGCGCCGAGCCGGCGTTTCTGTATGGGATCCCGCTTTGGCTGGCCGCCGCGCTGCTGATCCCCTTGCAGGCGACCGCCGAAGAGATCGTGTTCCGGGGCTATCTGATGCAGTCGCTGGCCGCGCGCTGCCGGCATCCGGCGGTCTGGGCGCTGGCTCCATCGCTCGCTTTCGGCGGGCTGCATTACGACCCGACGCTCGGAGCCGACATGGCCTCGGCCTATGTCGTTGCGACCACGATTTTCGCGTTGAGCGCCTGTTGGATGACCTGGCGCACCGGATCGCTGGGCGTCGCCGTGGGCGCCCATGTCATGAACAATTGGATCGCGCTGCTGGTTCTGGGCTTGGCCGACGACCCGCTGACGACGCTGGCGATCTGGCGCGTCGACGGCGTCGCCCCGGCCGACATCGTGCTCTACGCCGCGCTCGAGGCGCTGTGCTTCGCGGTTCTGATCGAAACGCCGCCGATCCGCCGCTTTCTGCGCCTGCCGCCCTTTCGCCGGGCCCCAGCTCAGGCGGGCGGCGCGCCGGTCTCCCAATAGGGGGTCGGCCCGTACTTCTCGCGCAGCAGGGCGATGAAAGCCGTGACGCGCGCCGGCGGATACCGCGTCGGCGGGCGCAGCGCCCAAATCGCGCCGGCGTCGTCGCTCTCCCAGTCCGGCAACAGCTGCGTCAGCCGCCCGCTGCGCAGATCGGGCCCGACGTCCCAGATCGATTTCTGCGCGATCCCCAGGCCGTAGCGCGCGGCGTCGCCGGTCACCGCGCCGTTGTTCGTGTGCAGCGGCCCCGAGACGCGGGCGGCGCGCTCCTCGCGCCCGGCCCCCGAGCCGCGATGGAAACGCCAGACCCGAAGATCGCCGAAGATCAGACAGCGATGGGCGGTCAGATCGTCCGGATCTTGCGGAGCGCCGTAGCGCGCCAGATAGGCGGGGGCCGCGACGATCACCCGCCGGTTGGGCGCAAGCTTCGTCGCGATCAGCGCGCTGTCGGTCAGGGGACCGACGCGCACCACGACTTCATAGCCGCCGTCGGTCACATTGACGATCTCGTCCGAGATATGGAGATCCAGCTCAAGATCAGGATGCGCGTCGAGAAACGGGGGCAGAAACGGCAGAATGTGCTGGCGGCCGAAAGGGCCTGGGATCGAAGCGCGCAGCACCCCGGCCGGCGGGGCGTCGGCCCCCGCGATGGCGGCCCGGGCCGCTTGCAGCTCGTCGAGCGCGCGCGTGGCGTGGCCGAGCAGGATCGCGCCCTCGTCGGTCAGCGTCAGACGGCGCGTCGAGCGCGTGAACAGCTGCGCGCCCAGATCGCGTTCAAGCGCCTGGAGCCGCGCGCTGGCGGCGGCGGGCGACAATCCCAGAGCGCGCCCGGCGGCCGACAGACCGCCCAGCGCCGCGGCGCGCCGGAAAAGCTCCAGTTCCTCGAGCCTCATCTTCAAATCCGTTCGAACGCTACCTCTCAGACCTGCGGGATTATCAGATGGATCCGAAAAACGCATCTTGCAAAGCGCGCCGACGGCTCGTTGGCGATCTTTGGAAGGAGAGATCCGATGACCCCCACCGCGAACAGCCGCCCCGGCGCCGCCCCCGCGCCGCGCATCGACGCCGACACCCTGGCCAAAGCCCTGAAGGCGGGTCGCGACGCCCGCAGCGCCGCCGCGTCGGCGCTGTTGAAACGCGGTCTGTCGCGCGCCTTGCAGATCGCGTCGATCGGCGGGCGGCGCACCGCCAAGGCGTAGCCGCGCGCCGCCGGGGCTGGGCGTTTCAGGGGCGCGGGGCCGCATGAGCCGCCCGGTGAAGCGCTCGCTGACCTTGAGCGGACACCGGACCAGCGTCTCTCTCGAACCCGAGTTCTGGGAGGCGCTGCGCCGGCTCGCGGCCGCCGAGGGCGTCTCGATCAACCGGCTGGCCGGCGCGGTCGACGCCGACCGCACGGCGCGCGACCCGGACATCTCGTTGGCGAGCGCGCTCCGGGTGCGGCTGCTCGCCGAGGCGCGTCGCGGCCGGTGCTGACCCGCCCGCGACAGGACGGCGCTACTGGCGCGGACTGATGATGCGATCGCTCATCGACATCGCGCCGCAGGACAAGGTGGCGATCTGCTCGAACTGGCAGCCGTCGGTCAGCTTACGACGCAGCCGCACCTCGAGCGCGCCCTGATCGAAAAAGCTCTCCGGGGCCGTGACCCGAACGGCGCAGAAAGCGCGCGCCCGCCTCACTGAACTTCAAAAAATGACAATGCCGCAGCTTATTGAGACGGCGAAGCAG
>CAZBIG010000358.1:0-3440 GCA_964491865.1 uncultured Neomegalonema sp.
GGGCCGCAGCCGGCCCTCGACGTTCGAGACGATGTGCATCCCGTGGCTGTAGCGCTCGACGGTGAACTGCTCGGTCGGCCGCACGCTGCCGATCTCGGCGACGCGGCCGACATCGTTGCGGCCGAGATCGAGCAGCATGAGATGCTCGGCGCGTTCTTTGGGATCGGCCAACAGCTCGGCTTCGAGGGCGGCGTCCTCGGCGGGGGTCGCGCCCCGCGGCCGAGTGCCCGCGATCGGGCGGATCGTCACCCGACGCGCGGCGGTCGCGGGGCCCGCGGCGGCGGTTTTTGCGGAGCCGTCTCCGACTCCGTCTTTTGCGCCGGCCTTTGCGCGGGTCTCGGCCCGTGTCTCGGCGCGGGTCTCGGCCCGTGTCTCGGCGCTGGCGTCGCCTCCGTCGTCGGCGGCGGAGACCCGCACCAAAATCTCGGGGCTCGCCCCCACCACCTGGAAGCCGTCGCGGGTCCGCGGCCCGTGGGGCGCGAAATCGAAATAAAACATGTAGGGCGACGGATTGGTGCGGCGCAGCGCGCGATAGAGCGCCAGAGGCGGGGCCGACAAGGGCGTGCGCCAGCGCTGCGAGGGCACCACCTGAAAGATGTCGCCGGCGCGGATATACTCTTTGGCCTTTTCGACATTGGCCCGGTAGGTCGCCGGGTCCGTGTTCGAGATCGGCTCGGGCGCGTCCTGCGCCGCCAGCGCCGGGCCCGGCCCGGCCGCGGCGATCGGGCGCTCGAAATCGGCCGCCGCGTCCGCGATCCGCTCGGCGGCGCGGGCGTAGGCCGAGCGGGCGTCGAGGCCGGGCTCGGGCCGCGCGGGCGCGACCAGCGTCACATGGTCGAAGGCGTTGTCGATCACCGCCACGATCGACGGCCGCATCAGCACTGCGTCCGGCAGGCCGAGCGCGTCGGGGTTCGGCGCCGGCAAACGCTCGACCAAGCGGATCATGTCGTAGCCGAGATACCCGAACAGGCCGGCCGCGCTCGGCGGCAGCTCGGGCGGCAGCGCGATCGCGCTTTCGGCGATCACCGCGCGCAGGCTGTCGAGCGCCTCGCCGGGGCCGAGGTCCGCCTCGAAGGCCAGAGGGTCCCAGCGGGCCGAGCGATTGATCTCGGCCCGTCCGCCGCGCTCGACGTCGACGCAGCGCCAGATAAGGTCGGGCTTCCAGCCGAGGATGGAGTATCGCCCCCGCGCCGACGCGCCGGTGACGCTTTCGAGCAGAAAACTGTTCCGGCCGGCCTGGGCGAGCTTCAGATAAAGCCCGACCGGCGTGTCGAGATCGCCCGGCAGGCGACGCCACAGGACTTGAGGCCGGCCCGCCCGATAGGCGCGCTCAAAAACTTGGAAGGAGGGGGACAGGGCGTCGGCGGCGCTCATAACGCCTTCTCCATTTTTTGATCGCGCGGCGTCGGGCCGAAAGGGCCGGGCGCGGTCGGCGCCTGGCGGGCGTCTCGGCGCGCGCCTCTCAACACCTGCGCGCCTCTCGACACCTGCGCGCCTTTCAACACCTGCGCGCCTTTCAACACCTGCGCGCCTCTCAGGGCTGCGCGCCCGGGCTCAAGGCGGCGGTCAGGGCGGCCCGACGCACCTCGATTGAGCGGTCGGACAGCGCCGCGGCGGCGAACAGGGCGGCGATGTCCGCCTCGAGCGACTGCGCGGCGGCGGCGGCGTGGGCTTCGATCGCGCCCGCGTCCGCCGAGGGATCGGCCGCGTCGATCGACAGGACCGTCGCGACCAGGGCGGCCCCGGCCGGCGCGTCGACGCCGCCCGGACCGACCGCGGCCCGCAGCGGCGCGCCCGGCTCGGCGTCGAACGCCGCGTCGAGCAGGTCGGCGGGCAGCGTCGGGTGCGCCGCGCCGCGCCGCAGCTCCGCCGCGATCGCCGCGCTCAACCCCTCGGCCTCGCCGGCCGCGTCAAAGGCGGCCCCGTTGCGGATACGCTCGGCCGCGGCGTCGGCCCGCGCGGCGGCGGCTTTGCGGCGTTCGGCGGCGGTCCAGGCCTCGGCGACCTGCTCGCGCACGGTCTCGAACGGGCGCAGCGCCGACGGCGCGACCTCGAGCACCTCGATCGCGTAATATTCCTGATCCGGCAGCTCGGCGAGGTCCATCTCTTCGCCCACCTCGAGCTCGAAAGCCGTCGCCGTGACCGCGTCGACGGCCGGCAGGTCGGCCGGGCGCTCGCCGTCCGGCCCGAAGCCGTCTCGGTCGACCTCGAGCGTGCGGACCGTCACCGGCTCTTTCTCGGCGATCTCCTCGAAGCTCGCCCCGGCGGCGCGCAGGTCCTCGACCGCGTTGGCGGCGTCGGCCATGTCGCGGCGCGCGTCTTCTAACGCGATCTCGAGCGCCAGGCCGTCTCGGGCGGCCTCGAACGGGGTCTCGACCGCCGCGATCACGCCCTTGATGTTGTACACCGCCCAGCCGCCGGCGGTCCGCGCCGGGCCGACCACGCCGTCGCGCGTCTCGCCGAACGCCGCCGCCGCCGCCTCGGCGCTGAACACCGCGATCTCGTCCGCGGTCACATAGCCGAGCGCCGCGTCGTCGGGGGCCAGACCCGCCTCTTCGACCAAGCTCGCGAACGGCGCCCCGTCCGCGGCTTTGGCGACCGCCGCCTCGGCCGCCGACTGGTCCGGAAACACGATCTGCTCGAGATTGCGCCGCTCCGGCCGCGAGAACTCGGCCGCGCGGGCCTCGTAGCGGGCGCGGATCCGGTCCTCGCCGATCGACGCCGGATCGGCCCGGTCGGCGGCGCGCAGCCAGATCAGTTTGAACGTCCGCCGCTCGGGCGCGGTGAAGCGCGCGCCCTCGGCCTCGTGAAACGCGCGCAGCGCCGCCTCGGTCGGCTCCGGGGGGGCGTCGACCTCGGCCGGGCTCGCGATCGCGTAGCGGATCGTTCGGGTCTCGTTGGCGCGCGCCCACAGGCGCTCGACCCCGGCGCGCGGCGCCACCGCCCCCTGGGCGACGCTGCGCATCACCAGCTCGCGGGCCAGATCTTCGCGCACCAGGGTTTCGAACTCGGTCCGGCGATAGCCGCGTTGCTCAAGAAAATATTCGTACAGCGCGGCCTGAAAGCCGCCGCCCGCCGCGGTGAAGGCCGGCGAGCCGCGAATGCTGTCGACGACGTCGGCGTCGGGGGCCGACACCCCGAGCGCCGCGGCCTCTTCGTCGAGCGCCGCGCGCGCCAGCATCTGGTTCAGCACCAGCTGGTCGACGCCCATCGCCTGCACGTTGGCGAGCGTGATCTGCCCGCCGAAGCGCTCGAGCGCGCTCGAGACTTCGCGCCGAAAGGCCTGCGCGCGGATCTCGCGATCGCCGACCGTGGCGACGACGTCGGGCGCGCCGGCGCGCAGCGTGTCGCCGACGCCCCAAACGGCGAAGCTGATCACCAACAGGCCGAGCAGCAGCTTGGCGGCGAGCGAGTTGGCGGCGTTGCTAATGGTCTCGATC
>CAZBIG010000359.1:0-3435 GCA_964491865.1 uncultured Neomegalonema sp.
TTGCGTTGGCGCGGGTGTTTTGGGTGCTTTCCCCCGGGGGGGGTTTTGGGTGTCCCCCTTCCGCCGCGCCGCATCGCCGCCGAGGAGCCCCCCCGCCATGTCGCAACCGCCCACCCCGTCCGATCTGACCGACGTCGACTGGTCCCGCTTGCCGGCCCCGATCGACGACGGGGCCGCCGCCCATTTGACCGGGGCGGCCTGGCCCGCGATCGCGCTGCCCGCGACCGACGGGCGGGCCGTCGATCTGTCCGCGCCGACCGGGCTGACGGTGGTCTACGTCTATCCCATGACCGGCCGTCCGGACCGGCCGCTGCCCGACGGCTGGGACGCGATCCCCGGCGCGCGCGGCTGCACGCCCCAGTCATGCGGCTTCCGCGACCATCACGCCGAGTTGCGCGCCGCCGGCGCCGACCGGGTGCACGGCTTGTCGACCCAAGACGCCGCCGATCAGCGCGAGGCGGCCGAGCGCCTGCATCTGCCCTTCGCGCTGCTGTCGGACGCGGATCTGGCGCTCGCCGACGCGCTGCGGTTGCCGCGATTCGTCGTCGACGGCGCGACGCTTCTGAAGCGGATGGCGCTGATCGTCGAGGACGGCCGGATCGCCAAAGCGTTCTATCCCGTGTTCCCGCCCGACCGGAACGCCGCTGACGCGCTCGAGTGGCTGCGCGCGCGGCGGGGCGCAGGAGGAGGCGGCGCGCGATGACCGACCAGCCGATTGAGACCGCCCGCTGCGTCGTCATCGGCGGCGGGATCGTCGGGGCCGCGACGCTCTATCATCTCGCGCGCGCCGGCTGGACCGACAGCCTGCTGCTCGAAAAGAACGAGCTGACGGCGGGGTCGACCTGGCACGCCGCCGGAAATTGCCCGAACTTTTCAACCGACTGGGCGGTTCTGCGGCTTCAGCGCGAGGGCCTCGCGCTCTATCGGGCGCTCGCGGCCGATCCGGAGACGCCGATCGATTATCACGTCTGCGGGGCCATCCGGCTCGCCCATGGCGTCGAGCGGATGCGCGAGTTCGCCCAGGTCCGCGCCATGGCCGCCCAGCAGGGCCTCGAGATGGAGATGGCCAGCCCGGCGGATCTGAAAGAGCGTTATCCGTTCCTCGAGACCCATGATCTGGCCGGCGGGCTGTGGGATCCGCTCGACGGGTTCATCGATCCGGCGCAGGCGACCCAGGCGCTGGCGTCCGCGGCGCGGCGGCTTGGGGCGCGGATCGACCGGTTCCGGCCCGCTCTCGGCGCGACGCGGGTCGGCGACGCGTGGCGGATCGAGACGCCGACGGGGCCGGTGCTCTGCGAGGCCGTCGTGAACGCGGCCGGCTATTACGCGCAGCAGGTGGCGCGCTGGTTCCTGCCCTATGGCGGGCGCACGCCGCCGATGGTCGTGCTGCAGCACCAATATCTGCTGACCGACGAGATCCCCGAAATCGGCGCCTGGTCGGCCGAGCAAGGGCGTAAACTGCCGCTGCTGCGCGATCCGGACGTGTCCTATTATCTGCGCCAGGAGAAGTCGGGCCTGAACCTCGGGCCCTATGAGCGCGCCTGCCAAGGGCGCTGGACCGGCGCGCCCGAGGAGATCCCCGAGGATTTCTCGTTCCAGCTTTTTCCCGACGACCTCGATCGGCTCGAGCCCTATATCGAAGACGCGATGGCGCGCGTGCCGCTGCTGGGCGAGGCCGGGGTGTCGAAAGTGATCAACGGGCCCATCCCTTACGCGCCCGACGGTTTGCCGCTGATCGGGCCGTCGCCCGGCGTGCCGAACGTGTTCGAGGCCTGCGCCTTCACGTTCGGCGTCGCGCAAGGGGGCGGCGCGGGCAAGCTGGTCGCCGACTGGGTGACGACCGGCGCGCCGGACGGCGACTATTGGTCGGTCGATCCGCGGCGCTTCACGGCGCACGCCGACCACGCCTACGCCGTCGCCGCCGGCCTTCAGACCTATGGGCACGAATACGCCATGCATTTTCCGCATCGCGATTGGCCCGCCGGCCGGCCGCGGAAACGCTCGGCGGCCCATGCGCTTTTGGCGGATCGCGGGGCGCAGTTCGTCGCGGTGAACGGGTGGGAGCGGGCGCGCTGGTTCGCGGCCCCCGGCGCGCCGGTCGCGGCCGAGGACACGCTGACCTGGGCGCGCTCGGGGCCCTGGCGGACGCATCTGCGCGCCGAGTGCCAGGCGGTGCGCGACGCGGCGGGCGTTCTCGATCTGCCCGGTTTTTCACGGTTCGCGCTGACCGGCGCGGGGGCCGCCGCCTGGCTCGAGACCCAGATCGCCGGGCGGGCGCCCCGCGTCGGCAGGGTCGGCCTCGGGTACTTCCTCGACGATCGCGGCCGGATCGTCACCGAGATGTCCATCCTGCGCACCGACGACGACGCCTTCGAATTGATCACGGCGGCGGCCGCGCAGTGGCACGACGCCGACTGGCTGCGGGCGCGCTTGCCGGCGTCGGGGGGCTTGACGCTCGTCGACGAGACCGAAGCGCGGTCGGCCCTGCTGCTGACCGGGCCCGAGGCCCGCGCGGCGCTCGCGCGGATCGGGACCGACGCCGATCTGCAGCGGCCCTGGCTGTCGCATCAGACGGCGCGCGTGGCCGGGCGCGCGGCGCGGCTGGCCCGGGTGTCGTTCGCGGGCGAGCTTGGGTGGGAGATCCACGCCGCGCCCGAGGACGCCGGGGCCCTCTGGCCGCTGTTGGTCGAGGCCGGGGCGACCCCGTTCGGGATGGCCGCGCTCGACAGCTTGCGGCTCGAAAAGGCGTATCGCGCCTGGAAGCAGGACCTCTCGACCGACCACACCTTGCTCGAAGCCGGGCTCGAGCGTTTCGCGGCCTGGGACAAGCCCGCCTTTCGCGGCCGCGAGGCGCTGCTCGCCGAACGCGCGCGCGGGCCGCGGAAGCGGTTCGCGGCCATGATCGTCGACGCCGGCGACTGCGACGCCCCGGCCATGGCGCCCATTCGTCGCGACGGCGCGCTGGTCGGCGCGACGAGCTCGGGCGGCTGGGGATGGCGGATCGACGCCTCGATCGCGCTCGGCTTCCTGAGCCCCGAGGCGGCCGCGCCGGGAACGCGGCTCGAGATCGAGATCTTCGGCGAGCCCCGGCCGGCGGTCGTGCAGCCCCCCGGGCCGCTCTGGGACCCGACGAACGAAAGGATCCGCGCGTGAGCGTCGTGCTGCTCGACGGCGGGATGGGGCAAGAGCTGGTCGCCCGCTCGCGCCATCCGCTGCACCCGCTCTGGTCGACCCAAGTCCTCGCGCTCGAGCCCGAACTCGTCGAGGCGGTCCATCTCGACTATCTGCGCGCCGGGGCGCGCGTGCTCACGGTCAACGCCTACACCCTGACGCCGACGCGGCTGGCGCGGGCCGGGATCGCCGACCGGCTCGAAGAACTCGCCGGGCGGGCCTGCGCGCTGGCCGCCGCGGCCCGGCGCGCCTTCGCGGAGGAGC
>CAZBIG010000360.1:0-3410 GCA_964491865.1 uncultured Neomegalonema sp.
GCCGCGGGCCTGACCCGCGCGATCCCGTCGGCCGGGGCCAGCGGCGCGGGCATGGTCGCGGGCGGCGGGGCTGGGGCGTCGGTGGTCTCGACGCCGGCGGCGAGCGGCGCGTCGCGCAGGTCCGCCGAGGCTTGGGCGCGATCTCTGAGGGTCAGCGCTTCGGGCGGCAAGGCGCGGATCCGAACCTGACCGACGTCGCGGTCCAGGTTGCGCGGCGACCGCATTCGGGGATCGAGCCCAAAGCCCAGATCGTCCGCCTGCGCGGCCTCCGCGGCGGCTTGTTGAAGCGCCTCCGCATCCCCGTCGACCGCGTCGATTTCGCCCTGGCCGGTATCGAGCCGAAACGCGCCGTCCCGCCATGCGACCAGCGCGCCTTCGACGGCGCCCTGGATCGGGTCGGACAGCCGCACGCGCTGGATGGCTTCGAGCGGGGTCAGCTTCACGCCCGCTTCGGTTTGGATCGACAGATAACCGCCGCCGCTGTTGGTGGCGACGCCGACCACGGTCTCGCCGTTTCGAAGCGTGAACTCGGCCGCGCCGGCCGGCGCCGCGACCAGGCCGAGAGCGGCGACGGCGGCCGCGGCGCGTCCGGCGCGACGGCGCCGCCACTGAAGACGCGGGCGGGCGGACAGCGGCGATGCGTCGGTCATGGTCTGCGCTCTCTCCTGCGCTCGAGGCGTCGGGGGCCGTGGGCCGGGGCGGCCGCCGCCTGTTGCGGCCCCGCGTCGGCGCGCGCTCTCCGGCGCGGGGTCAGAGGCTCTTCAGCGAGATGAAATAGCGCGCGACCTGATCGATGGGCTGACCGACCACGTCCACGCGGTAGTGCAGATCTTGGCTGGTGGCGGTGTCGAGGGCGGCGGAGATCCGATTGAGAATGCCCTGCGCGACCGGCGCGCGCCGCACGGCGTCGGCGCGCGCCACCGGCACCAGATAATACTCGGCGAACACCGACTCGGGGTCGGTCAGAACTTCAAAGTCGTAGGCGGGGATCTTGCCGTCCGTCGTGTAGACGATCGCCATTTCGGCGCGCCGTTCGCGCAGCGCCTCGTAGGTGTCCGCGACGTTCATCACCAGGATCCGGTCGCGGGGGAACTCGAAACCGTAAACGTCCTCGGCGCGCAGCCAGCAATCGACGCGGCGGTGGCACTCCTGATCCGAGGCGAGGCGGATCTGCAGCCCGTTGCGCACCGCCTGCGCGAGGTCGGGCATCGAATGGATGCAGGCTTCGGCCGCATAGTCGAGATTGGTCGCCACCGCGTAGGTGTTGTTCACGTCGCTGCGCTCGAGCCAGACGAGGCCGTTGTCGGCGTCGAGCCGGCGCACCGCCGCGAGCGCCTCGTCCGGGGCGCGGTAGCCTTGCTGCTGGTGGTGGAACGCCCAGCCGGTCCAGGTGTAGTCCCAGGAGAGGTCGACTTCGCCCGACAGTTGCGCGGCGCGGATCGCGTCGGTCGCATAACCGACCCGGGTGCGCGCGGGCACGCCTTCGCGCTCGAGCAGCTGCTTGGTGATCTCGGCGAGCACATATTGCTCGGTGAAGGCTTTGCCGCCCACGACCAGCGGCGTCGAGGCTTGCGCCTCGGCGCGGCGCAGCAGGGCGGGGGCCGCGAGCGCGCCGCCCGCCAGGAGTCCCAGCGCGGCGCGGCGCGGCAGCGCGCGGGCGGTCCGAGGCGTCAGAGCCGGCGGTTTGATCATAGGGCGCGCCCTCCGCTGCGCCGGCGCGGTCGGGCCGGCGCGAGATCGACAGTCGAGACGAAGCCGGCCGCGCTCATTGCGTGGTGGCCTGCAGGCGCCGCTTGAACGCTTCGAGCAGCAGGGCCCGCTCTTCGGCGTTGCGCGGCGAGATGCCGTATTCGGCCAAGCGCTCCTCGAAGCGGGCTTCGATTTCCGCGTCGGACGGGCCGGTCGGCGCCGCCGCCGCCGTCAGCGCCGCCGGCGTCGCGGCCGTCGCCGTCGGTTCAGGGCGACGCAGTTCGGCGACCAGCGCCTCGGCCGGCGCGAACCGCCGCCATCCCGGCACGTCGCCGGTCAACCGCGCGTCGCCCCATTTCTCGTGCCGCGCCGGGCGGCGGAGATAATCGACGCGGCTGTAGAGCGTCTCGGTGAACAACCGGGTCTTGGCGAAACGCGGATGGTCCGACGGCCAGTCGTAGCCGGCCAAAACGCTCGGCACGGCGATGGTCGCCACCTCTTCGCCCGCGCGGACGAGGTCCGGATAATCCTCATGCGAGAAGCTCGCGGGCACGTACACGCCGTCGGCCGCCATCGGCTCGATCGGCAGCAGGCGCAATCCGGTGACGCCGGCGACCTGGTCGAGCGCGGGAATGGGCTTGCCGCCGGTCAGGAAAATCGCGTCGAGCCGGCCGTCGACCAGACGTTCGATCGCCAGCGCGCTGTCGAATTTCGACGCGATCACCTCGACCCCGGCCTTGTCGAGCACCGCCTCGGCCGCCAGCGCCAGACCGCCCGGCGGCCCGATATTCACGAATTTGCCCTCCAGATCCGAGAGCGACTGGATGCGGTCCGAGACGATCAGATGCACTTCTTCGGTGAACAGCGGCGCGAGATAGACGATGCGGTCGCGCAGATCGCGCGTGAAGCGGCCGTCTTCGGCGACGCGGTCCAGCACGTCGGCGCGCACGATGGTCAGATCGGCCCCGCGCAGGAACAAGAGATCGTAGATGTTGTTGGCGTCGCCGCGGCCGACCATCGGGATCACGCGCAGCCCGTTCACGCAGTGCAGAACGGTCGCGAGATCGTTGGCGATGAACAGGCTGGTGTCGGCGGGACCGCCGGCGACGATGCTGACCGTGTTGGCGTTGGCCTCTCGAACAAACTGTTCATAAGTTTGCGCCGGGCCGTCCGACTGAGCTTGCGCGACGCCGAAAGCCAGCGGCGTCGCGAGGGCGGCCAGGATCAGAGCCGCCGCGGGCCCGCCCGCCCGCCGCCGCCGTAACCGTCCTGTCCGAAGCGCCGTCAGCGTCTTGTGGAGCCGGCCGGCGCGCGGCGCGGCGCGCCAAGCGCTTAGGCGATCGAAGACAGGCATTTCGGATCCCCTTCCGACCTCGACGAAGTCTTGGCGTGGGTAGCATTTACCCCAACCAGGCGCAAGCCGAGGCCGGCGGATCCGCCGCGCCGACAAGGCGGCGACGACCGCCGGTCGCGCCTGTGGACAAGTCTGTCGAAAGTTGGGCGGGAACGGGGCGCGTCGCGGCGGCGCGCCGCGCGGATCGGGCCGCGCGCGGGGCGACGGGCGGCGGCGCGGCCGGTCAGTTGACCGAGATGTCCGGGGCGTCTTCGGCCTTCATGCCGACGACGTGGTAGCCGCAATCGACGTGATTCGTCTCGCCCGTCACCCCGGAGGCCAGGTCGCTGACGAGATACAATCCGGCGCGGCCGACATCGTCCTGGCT
>CAZBIG010000361.1:0-3394 GCA_964491865.1 uncultured Neomegalonema sp.
CTCGGATCGGGCGGCGCACGTCACCGGCGCGCTGTCGCCGCCGCCCGGCGCGGTCGAGGCCGGGCCACCGCTGGCGGGGTTCGCCATGGCCGAGGGCGCCGAGATCCGCGGCCCGCGCGGCTTCTACGCGCTCTGCGCCCGCGCCCCGCAAGAGTGCCCGGCGCCGGCCCGCGCGTCCGGCCCGGCGCGGCTGTCGCTCGACGCCGAGACCTGGTCGCTGCTGCGCCGGGTCAACGACGCGGCCAACGAGGCGCATGCGCCGATGACCGACGCCGAAGCCTACGGCGCCGCCGATTTCTGGACCCGACCCGCCGGCGTCGCCGACTGCGAAGACTATGCGCTGGCCAAGCGGGCCGCTTTGATCGCGCACGGCGTGCCGCCGGAGGCGCTGTTGATCGGCGTGGTCGAGGGCGTCGACGCCGAATACCACGCGGTGCTGATCGTGCGGACGGATCGCGGCGACCTGGTGCTCGACAATCTGGATCCCGAGGTCCGGCTCTGGACCGCGACCGCTTATGTCTGGGTGATCCGGCAGTCCGAAGTCGACCCGGCGCGCTGGGTGCGCATCGTCGGCGCGCGCGACGCGCGCCGCGCGGCGGCTTCGGAAGATCGCGCGGCCTCGCCGCCGCGCAGCTAAGGGTTCAGCCGGCGCCCCGACGGGGCCGGCTTCACAGTTCGGGCGCGCGGCGGCCTCTCCCCCTCTCTCAGCCGCACGTCCGATTGCGCCCGGCGGGTCGTATTCTCCCCCACGACCCCCGGGCGTTTTTTTATCGCCGGAGCAGTCGGAACAGTTCCGACGCGCCGAACCCCGCGATCAGCGCGACCAACAGCGTCCCCAGCCCGTAAAGCAGCGGGGTCTCGCGCGCCGCGGTGTAGAGCAGACGCTCAATCCCGATTTTGCGCACCGGCAGGTCGATGCGAGCGACGTCGCGCACGCGCTTGTCCCGGATCAGGTAGACCAGAACCTCATAGTCGCCCTCGACGATGTTCGCGGGCATGCGCAGGCGGGTGTGATAAAGCGTGCCGGCGGTCAGCGTGACCGTCGCCTCGTCGTCGCGATACAGGTTCTGCCCGCGGCGCAGTCGGATCAACGCCTGGCGGAACTCCTCGGGGTCTTGCGCCGAGGTGGGCAGACCGGCGATCACGATCGCCTTGTCGAGGGTGATCCGATAGCTGGCGTCCTCGGCCTCGGTCAACATCCACCGCAACGGTCGCGTGCTGGCGACGCGGTAATAGCTCGGCGCCTCGGCGATCCGGATGGCTTCGGCGTTGACCCACACGCCTGCGACGCGCGCCTTTTTGCGCACGATGATGGGCGAGGAGGGGCCGCGCACCACGATCACGATGTCGGGCGGGCGGTCGTCCTGAGCGAGAAACCGGTTCCGCGCGATCGCGCCGTAGATGAACAGGTCCGAGCCCGAGAACGTGGCGTTGATCGCGACCTCGTTTTGCGCGCTGCCGCTCAGCAGCTGCTCCTCGAGTTGCGGCGTCGCCTCGGCGCCGCCGGCCCAGACCAGCGCGACCAGCAGCGCCGCGACGCGCGCCGTCGCCAGAGCCGCGGCGGGAACGAAGCCGGCGCGGCTCATGACGCGACCCGCGCGGGGCTGATCGAGAACAGCTCGTCGGGGCGCAGCGTCAGGTCGATCGCCAGTTTCAGCGCGACGCCGAGCACGAGCGCGGCGAGCAGGAACCGCAGCTGCTCGCCGCGCAGCCGCGCCCCGAGACTGGCGCCGATTTGGGCCCCGACCACGCCGCCGAGCAGCAGCAGCAGCGCCAACAGCGCGTCGACGGTCTGGTTCTCAACGGCGTGGAGCAACGTCGTGAAGGCCATCACGAACAGGATTTGGAACAGCGACGTGCCGATGACGACGTTGGTCGGCATGCCGAGCAGATAGATCAGCGCGGGCAGCATGATGAAGCCGCCGCCCACGCCCATGATCGCGCCCAGCACGCCGATCACGAACCCGATCAACAGCGGCGGGATCGCGCTGATATACAGCTTCGAGGCGTGGAAGCGCATCTTGAAGGGCAGCGCGTGGATCCAGCGGCGCCGCCGCGTCGGTTTCTGCGCGCCCGTCTTGACGCGCCGCAGCGTGGCCACGCTCTCGACCGCCATCAGCCCGCCGACCACGCCCAAGAACACCACATAGAGAAGCGAGACCGCGAACTCGACCTGGCCGAGCCGTCGCAGCAAGCTGAAGAGCTGAACGCCCACGAAAGAACCGGCGAGACCGCCGACCAGCAGCACAAGGCCCATTTTCACGTCGACCGACCGGCGCTTCCAGTGCGCGAGCACCCCGGACAGCGACGAGGCCACGATCTGCGGCGCCTGGGTCGAGACCGCGACCGCCGGCGGCACGCCGACGAAGATCAGCAACGGGGTCAGCAGAAAGCCGCCGCCGACGCCGAACAGGCCCGAGAGCACGCCGACCATCGCTCCGAGGCCGAAGATCAGCGCGGCGTTTACGGAGATCTCGGCGACCGGCAGGTAAATCAGCATGGACGGGCTTTTCCGGCGCGCGTCGCGCGCGTGAGCGAGGGCGGTGACACTGGGGTACTCTCGCAGCGGGCGCCATGCGCGCGGCGCGGGGCCGCTGCGGCGTTCGGCCTCGGCGCGCGACCGGGCGCGGCTCAGCCGAGCCCGAGCAGCCGCGACTGAAGCGCAGGGTCCTTCGTCAGCGCGGCCATCGGCCCCTCCCACGCGACGGCGCCGTTTTCGAGCGCGATCGCCCGGCCGGCGAGCCGCGCGGCGAAGCCGAAATTTTGCTCGACCAGCAGCAGGCTTTGGCCCTCGGCCGTCAGGCCGCGCAGCCGCGACAGCAGCTCGGCCGCCACCGCGGGCGCCAGGCCTTCGGTCGGTTCGTCGAGCAGCAGCAGCTTCGGGTTCGACATCAGGGCCCGCGCGATCCCGAGCATCTGCTGCTCGCCGCCCGACAGCTGGCCCCCGCCATGGCCGCGCCGTTCGGCCAGGCGCGGAAACAGGGCGTAGGCGGCCTCGGGGGTCCAGGGGCCGGGCGGGCCGAGGCCCGCGGCCAGATCGAGCTGTTCAGCGACCGACAGCGACGGCAGCACGCCGCGGGTTTCGGGCAGGAACGCCATGCCGAGCGCCGCGCGCCGGTGGGCGGGCGCGCCGGCCAAGTCGCGCCCCTCGAACAGCACCCGCCCCGCCGAGAGGGGGACCAGGCCCATGGCGGCGCGCAGGGTCGTGCTTTTGCCGGCCCCGTTGCGGCCGAGCAGGGCCACCGTCTCGCCAGGCGCGACCGAGAGCGACACCGCCGAGACCGCCGTGGCCGCGCCGTAGCGGACCGTGGCGGCTTCGACGGCCAAGAGCGCGCTCATCGCCGGGCCTCCTGCGGCGTCTCCCGCGGCGTCTCTTGCGGCGCGTCTTGCGGCG
>CAZBIG010000362.1:0-3385 GCA_964491865.1 uncultured Neomegalonema sp.
TGCCCAGCATGCCCAGGAACTGCGGAACGCTGCCAGGGTAGCAGCCGAGCCACAACAGCGTCGAGGAGCAGGGAAAGCCCGTGGCGCGCACCAGCTCGCGCAGCAGGTCGGTCGCGCGCGGGCCCGAGTTGATCACGCCGCCGCCGCTGTAGAACACCGGGCGTTCGGCCTGCTCGATCAGCGCGACGGCCTCGGCGATGCGGGCCGGATCGCCCACGGTGCGCGGGCGATAGGACGGGCGCTTGGCGGTCGAGGGCGGCGCGTAGGCGCCGTCGGCCATCTGCACGTTCTTCGGAATGTCGACCAGCACCGGGCCCGGACGGCCCGAGGTCGCGATCTCGAACGCCTGGTGCATGGTTTTGGCGAGCGCGTTGGCGTCCTTCACCAGCCAGTTGTGCTTGGTGCAGGGGCGGGTGATGCCGACCGTGTCGGCCTCCTGGAACGCGTCGGTGCCGATCATGAAGGTCGGCACCTGGCCCGAGATGCAGACCAGCGGCACGCTGTCCATCAGCGCGTCCTGCAGGCAGGTGACCACGTTGGTGGCGCCGGGGCCCGAGGTGACCAGCACGACGCCGGGCTTGCCGGTGGTGCGCGCATAGCCCTCGGCGGCGTGGCCCGCGCCTTGTTCGTGGCGGACCAGGATGTGGCGGATCTCGTTTTGCTTGAAGATCTCGTCATAGATCGGCAGCACCGCGCCGCCCGGATAGCCGAACACCACCTCGACGCCCTGGTCCTTGAGCGCGCGCACCACGATTTGGGCGCCGGTCATGATCTCGGCCTTCTGGGCGTCGGTCAGGGGGGCGGCGGCGCTCGCGGCGTCCGCGTCCTGCGGCTTCGACATGGCTCCCTCTCCTCGTTGGCCTGGCGCGGCGCTGTTCGGTCGTCGGCGGAGGCGTTTCACTGGGCGGCGGCGGCGCGGGCAACAAAAAAGGCCCCCTCAGGGACCTTGGCAAGGCGCATCGAGCGGCTGTCGGCTCAGCAGGCCGACCCGTCCCCGACGCGCCCTCGAATTACCACGCCCATCCGCATCGCACACCTCTTCGCGCGCGCAGGCTTGCGGCGCGTGGCCATCGTTACCCGCAGGAGACGCCTCGGGTCAATCCGAGACGCGCAGCTTTCAAGAACCTCGCCCCGGAAAATTAGAATTTTGTTTCGGCAAGGACCTAAAGACGCGCCCACACGCGCGCCCAGACACGCATCCTCCCGCCGCCCGCGGGCGGGCGCAAAAAATTTCGACTTTCAGAGCGCCCGGAAAACGCGCCGGTGGCGCGTTTTCAGCGGCGAAAGGCCGAAGGCCCCGGCTTCGCCGATATCGCGGCATGCGTCGCCGTCGCACACAACATGCAGTGTTATTGGAATGCGGTAAAGGGGTAATGGGGTAGGAAATAAGCTTCCCGGCTATGCGCCGGGAAGCGTCCGCGCCAGGCGAAAACCGACGTTGTTGTACCGGTTGACGCGCCAGAACCAGCTGCGGAACGCCGAGCGAAGGACCAGAGCTACGTTGCTCCACGAGCCGCCGCGCAGAACGGCCCGGGATGTATCTCCCGCCTCCCAGGCGGAGCCGTCCGTCGGCGCGCCCTGATAGCTGTCGTTCCAGGCGTCCTGGCACCATTCCCGGACATTGCCGTGCACCTGATAAAGACCCCAGGGGTTCGGCTGGAAGGCGTCGACCGGCTCGGTCTTCTGGCGCCAGACGCCTTTGGCGCCGCCGCCGGTGTAGGCATAGGTTCCATTGTAGTTCGCCTGATCCGGCGTGATCGCGCGCCCCCACCAGAACGGCGTCGTGGTCCCGGCGCGGGCCGCATACTCCCATTCCGCCTCAGACGGCAGGCGATAGGCCGCGCCGGTCTCGCCCGACAGCCAGGCGCAATAGGCGCTCGCGTCGCCCCAGGAGACGTTGATCGCCGGCCGGCGCCCCCGGCCCCAGCCTGCGTCGTCCGGCTTCTGGCGCCCGGTCGCGGCGCAGAAGGCGTCATATTTGTCGAAGGTCACCGCATAGCGCCCTAGTGCGAACGGATGCGCGATCGTCACCCGGTGCTGCGGACCCTCGTCGCTGTCAGGCTCCGGCTCGTCGTCCGGCGAGCCCATCAGAAAGCTTCTGGCGGGGATCACCACCATCTCCGGACCCTCGCCGCCCGAAGCCATCGGGTCGCGGAACACCGCGCCGGCCGGCTGCGTCGCCAGCTTCGCGAGGAACCGCCGCCGTTCGAACTCCGCCTGCTCTCGGGCCCGGCGCTCCGCCTCCTCCCGCGCGCGCCGCTCGGCCTCGGCCCGCGCCGCCGCGTCCCGCAGCGCGGTCGCCGCGGTTTGGACCGCCTCGGCCAGCGCCGGGAACCGCTCGCGCGCCCCGAACGCCTCGACCGCCTCGAGGTCCGCCTGATCGATCTCCGCCCATTCGCGGAGCTGGCGCCGCCGCCGCCGGGCCTCGAGCGCCTCCGGCGTGCCGCGAAACACCTCTTCGACGTCCTCATAGTCCTGAGGGTCGAGACTGCGGTCGATCCGGGCGAGCTCGGCCGCCGCCGGCGTCGCGGGCGGCGGGGCGCTGAGCGGGGCGACGCCGATGCGCTGCTCGATGAACGAAATCAGCCGCGCGAGGTCGGCCTCTCGGCTCGGATAAAGCGCGGTCTCGCTCTGGCGGAAGGCGCGCAGGCGCAGCTCCTCGGGCAGCTGCGCCGCGCCGGGCGGTCCGGCCCCGTCGACCAGCAGCGGGATCACCGGGATCTCGCGAGACAGCGCATGGGCGATCTCGACGCGCACGCTGTCCGGATGCAGGTCGGGGTCGGCCTCGTGCGCGGGCGTCCGCTCGGCCAGGATGCGCCGCCAGTTCAGCCCGATCAGCGAGACCATGACGTCGCAGCGCTCGACCGCCTCGCGCAGCGCCGGGCGATAATCGAGGCCCCGCGGCAGGTCGCTGTCGACGTCGAGGAACACCGCGTCCTTGCCGAAGCGCTCGGCCAGCGCGGGGAACAGCAGATGCTGCGCCCAGTTGAGCGCGTCCTCGCGCCGGTAATTGATGAAAATCTTGGTCATCGCCCCGCCCGCGCGCCGTCTCGGCCCGGTGATCCCACAACCGGGAGGGGTCCGCAACGGGCGAGACGCCGCCGGCTAGGGCTGAAAACGGGTCAGACGGCGCGGATCCGCCGCCAGCGCCGCCGCCTCGGCCAGGCTCAGCCGGGGCCAATCGGGCAGACGGTTGCGGAACCAGGTTTCTTGGCGCTTGGCGTATTGGCGGGTGGCGGCGACGGCCTGGGCGGCGGCGTCCTCGAGCGTCAGGCGCCCGGCCAGATGCTCGGCCAGCGGCCGCGCGCCCAGCGCCAGCAGCGCCCGCAGCGCGGGATAGAGCCCGCCGGGCGCGACCCCCCCCCCCACCACCGCCGCCGCGGCC
>CAZBIG010000363.1:0-3071 GCA_964491865.1 uncultured Neomegalonema sp.
GCGAGCCCACCGCGCACGGTCGCGCGCGCGGGGTGGACGCGCGCGACGCCGACGCGGCCGCGGCCGAGCGCTGGAAGGGCTGAGAGGGCGGCCGCCCGGCGCCGGGCTCCCACCCCGACGCCCGTGGCGCCGTCGGCGCGGTCTCGCCCGCCCACCCGACCGGCGCCGGGCGGCCGCGCGCCGCCCCGCGGCCGGATCTCGGGGGTCGGGTCCTTCGGCTCTGGTGCTTGGGGCGGCGTCCTTGGGGTCGGGTCCTGTGTTCGGGTCCTGTGTTCGGGTCCTGGGGGCGGGGCGTCGGCGCCCCGCGGGGCGGCGGCCCCGCGCCGTCAGTCGACTTCGGCGTCTTCGGCGACCCGCGCGCCGTCGTCGGCGGCGTCGAGCAGCCGCGCGATCGTCGCCCAGCGATCGCGGACCACGCGCCCGTTATAGCGGATCTTGGCGTCGATCCAGGCGAGTTCGGCGGCGGAGAAGGCGGCGATCTGGCGGTAATAGAACACGCCCATCCGGTTCAGGAGCGCTTCGCACCGCGGTCCGACGCCCTTGATCCGCTGCAAGTCGTCCGGCGCGCCCTGGTCGGGGCCGGGCAGCAGCCCGCTCGGGGCGGAGGCGTCGTCGGCCGTCACGCCGCCCGCCGTGATCAGGCGCATCGCCTCGATCTCGGCGTCGGACAGGGGCAGGGCGCGCGCCTGGTCGAACACCGCGTCGATTTCGGCGGCGGGGTCGGGCTCGGTCCAGAAACCCTCGGCCCCGAGCGCGAGGGCGCCCGAAGCCTTGCGCGCCTGCAGGGCCTGGGCCTGGCTGCCCCAGCGGTCGCGCGCGACGCGGCCGCCGGCGGCCAGTTGCCGGTCGAGCCACGCCAGATCGAGCGCGTCGAATTGGGCGAGCTGAGCGAAATAGAAGACGCCGATCTGGTTCATGATATCCATGAACTTCGGTCCGGCGTGCTGGATCAATTTCAGGTCGTCGCGGGGGCCGTTCGAGGCGTCGCGCAACAACAGCGACGGGCGATGGCCGTCGAGCCGCGGATCGTCGGCCTCGAGCAGCGCGCCGGCCTCGCGCTCGAAAGCGGCCCGGCCGTCGGGCGCGACGCGCGCCGCACCGCCGTCGGCCGGCCGTTTCGGCGCCAGCAGCGGGCGCGCGCGCTTCTTGCCGAGAAAGAACGGGCGCAGGCCGGCGCGACGGGCGGTCGCGGGGGCCGTATCGCGCGCGCCCGCCTCGGCCCCGTCGCCGGCGTCGGCGGTTGGTTGGGTCGGGTCGGGCGCCGCCGTCTCCTCGGCGCGCGACGGATCGGTCCAGCGCCCGGCCTGCGGACCGCTGACGGCGAGCCGCAACGCGCCGGCCTGTTTGCGCTCGGCCCAGACGCGCGCCTGGATCGCCCAGCGTTCGCGCGCCACGCGCCCGTCGGCGTCGAGCGCCCGGTCGAGCCAGGCGAGGCCGTCGGCGTCGAGATCGGCGATTTGCGCGAAAGTTGTGGCCCCGAGGCTGCCGAGCGCCCGCTCGGCGACCGGGCCGACGCCGTGGATCAGCGTCAGATCGTCGCTTTCCCCAGGCCGACGCGACAGGGGCTCGGGTTGAGTGTCGAGGCGGGCGTCGAAGTCGGGCGCGCTGACGCTCTCAAGCGCGGCGGCTTCGAGGCCCGACAGCGGACCGTCCGTCTCGACCCGGTTGGGCGGGGGCGGCGTCAGATCGGCGCGCTCGGCTTTCATGCCCAAGCGCAGCGGGGCCGGCAGCGTCACCCGGGCGACGGGCTCCAGGTCGACGGGCTCCAGGTCGGGGGCGGCTGCGGCGGGCTGCGGGTCCGGCGCGGGCGGCTCGGCCGGGAGGGGCGCGCGTCCGGCGCCTGCTTCGGTCGGGGCCGCCGCTTCGCGCGTCGCCGCTTCGCGCGTCGCTTCTTCGCGCGTCGCTTCTTCGCGCGTCGCCTCTTCGGGCTGGGGCTCGGTCTCGGTTTCGGCGTCGGCCAGGTCGACGGCCGTCCAGCGGCCGCCCGGGTCGACGCCGAGCAGGCCTTCGCGTTTACGGTCGCGCCACATTTGCGCCTGGGGCACCCAGCGCTCGCGGACGGTGCGCCCGCCCAGCCCCAGCCGGCGGTCGATCCAGGCGAGGCCCTCGGGCGAAATCTCCGCGATTTGCTTGAAGCTGCGCACGCCCAAACGGTCGAGACCCGCGTTCAGCTCGGGTCCGAGCCCGGCGATCAAGGTCAGATCGTCCGGGCGCTCGGTGTTCAGGAAGCGCGCCAGCCCGCGCGGCCAGAGCTGTTCGGTCCCCTCCGCCTCGGGTTTCTCGAGCAGTTCGAGCGCGGCCGCCTCGACGCCCAGCATGGGGCCGGCGGCGACGCCTGCGGCCGGGGCCGAAGCCGGAGCGGGGTCCGGCGCGGGGTCCGGAGCGGCGTCGGGCGCGGGGTTTGGAGCTGGGTCCTGAGCGGGGGGCGGCGGGTCGCTTGGCGCGGGGTGAGCTGCGGTCTCCGCCTCGGACCCGCTCGCCGGGCCGTCGTCGCGCGCGAGGGGCTCGGCGGTTCGGAACGCCGCCGCTCGGGTTTCCGCCGGCCGCTCCTCGGCGGCCTCGGCGGGGGCGGCGGTCGCCCGCTCCGCGCGCAGGCTGTCGAGCGCCGCCTCGGCGTCGGCGAGACGCGCGGCGAGCTTTTCAGCCTCGGCTTCGGCGGTTTCGGCCCGGGCCGCGAGCGCCGGGTCCGGCCGCGCGTCGCTCGCCGCCGCGAGCGCCTCTGCCAGCGCGGACTTCAACGCCGACACCTCGTTCTTGAGCGCTTCCTCGCGCGCGGTTCCGTCGGCGATCTCGCGCAGGGTCCACTCGGTTTCCCACAGCCGCGCTTTCAACACCGCCGTCTCTTGGCGCAGCGCCTTCAGCGCCGTTTCGTCGGGCGCCGGGGCCGGGGCCGGAGCGGGGACGGGCGACGCGGCGGCGCGCCAAGTTTCGGACAAGATCTGTCGGCGCAGCTCCGCGATCTCGGCTTCGGCCCGCGCGCGCGCGTAGACCGACTGTAGCGCGACGCCGAGCTAGCCGCGCAAAGCGGGCGCAGCGGCAAAATCGGGCAGGTCTTGTTCCATAAGTCGGTT
>CAZBIG010000363.1:3081-3380 GCA_964491865.1 uncultured Neomegalonema sp.
CCTCAGAGCGCCCGCGTCGTCCAGCGCCGCGCCGGTCGCCGCGCGCGCGTCGGAAAGCTGCAATGCGGCCCGGGTCTCGCGCTCCGCCGCGGCGCGCGCGCGGGCGTCCGCGTCCGCTTGCGCCGTCTCGACGGCGCGCCGTCCCGCCGCGCGCAGACGGCGCAGTTCGGCGTGCGCGAGCCATAACCGATAGCGCAGCGACGCGGCGTCTTCGCTCAGGCGCCCGGCGCGGTCGCGCTCGCGGGCGCCGCGGGCCCGTTCCGCCGCGAGCGCCGTCTCGAGCGCGCCGAGGCGGGCGG
>CAZBIG010000364.1:0-3343 GCA_964491865.1 uncultured Neomegalonema sp.
CACCCCCCCTGTCGGCCCCCGGGGGCCGCGCCTTGCGCCCGCCCCCTCTCCCGCCCCCCTCGCGACCATCTCGCACGCCCCTTGGCGCGCCCCTTGGCGCGCCCCTTGGCGCGCACCTTGGAGCGCCCCGCGCCAAAGCCCACGGCGATCCCCCTCTGACGAAACCGCCTGGCGGCGCCCCAATGATCCCCATTTGGCGATCCCCATTTGGCGGTCCCCATTTGGCGCCCCCCACGCCCCCCCCCCCGCCCCTGGCGGCCCCGCCGCCGGGGGGGGGGGGGGGCCCGCCCGCCCCCGCCCCCCCGCTCCCCCCTTGTCGAAAGGCCGCCGCGGCGTCGCGCGCGCCGCCCATCCCAAGGCGGGGTCGCCGGGGCGTCAGGCCGCCGACAGGCCGCGCCGCGCCAACAGCGCCTCCGGTCCCGGCAACCGCCCCCGAAACGCGCGGTACAGCGCCTCGGGGTCCCGCGAGCCGCCGGCCGCGTACACGCAGCTCAACAACCGCGCCGCCGTCTCCGGGTCGAACGGATCGCCCGCCTCCTCAAACGCCTCGAACGCGTCCGCGTCCATCACCTCCGACCACATGTAGCTGTAATAGCCGGCCGCATAGCCGTCGCCCGAGAACAGATGCGCGAAATGCGCCGCCCGATGGCGCGGCGGGATCGCCGCAGGGGCCCCGAGCTCAGCCAAAACGACCCGCTCGAACGCCGCGGGGTCCTCGACCGCGTCGGCCTCGTGCAGCGCCAGATCGACCAGCGCCGACGCGCAATATTCGACCGTCGCGAACCCCTGATCGTAGGTCTCGGCCGCTTTCAGCTTCGCCGCCAACTCCGCCGGCATCGGCGCGTCGGTCCGCCAATGCCGCGCATGCCTCTCGAGGATCTGCGGCGTCGTCAGCCAGTGCTCGAACAGCTGACTCGGCAGCTCGACGAAATCCCGCGCGACCGAGGTTCCCGACACCAACGGATAGGTCACGTCCGACAACAGCCCGTGCAGCGCGTGGCCGAACTCGTGGAACAGGGTCCGGGCGTCGTCGAGCGTCAGCAAGGTCGGTTTGCCGGCCGACGCCCGCGCGAAATTCTGGACGTTGACGACGATCGGCGTCTCGCCCGTCAGCCGGGCCTGGGCGCGAAATTGCGACATCCAGGCCCCTGAGCGTTTCGAGGGCCGGTTGAAATCGTCGGCCATGAACAGCCCGACCCGCCGCGACCCGTCCGGGCCGTCGCGCAGCGCCTCCCAAACCCGCACGTCCGGATGATAGGTCGGCGTCTCGGGGGCCGGTCGGAAAGACAAACCGAACAGACGCCCCGCCACGTCGAACGCGGCCGCCCGCACCCGCTCGAGCGCGAAATACGGCTTCAGCGATCCGGCGTCGAACGCATAGGCGCGCTGTCGCTCCTGCTCGGCGTAATAGCGCCAGTCCCAGGGCTCGAGCGGCCCGTCCAGCCCGTCGGCCGCCATCAGCGCCTCGAGCCGCGCCTGCTCGGCCGCCGCCTTCTCCAGCGCGGCGGCCCAGACCCGCTCGACCAGGGCCCGCGCCGCCTCGGGCGTTTTCGCCATCTCGGGCCCCAGCTTAAACGCGGCGTAACTCTCATAGCCCAGCATCAGCGCCCGCTCGGCGCGCAACGACAGGATCTCCGCGATCAGCGCGCGGTTGTCCGTCGCGCCGCCCTGAGCCCCCCGCGCCGCCCAGGCTTTTTGCGCGACCTCGCGCAGATCGCGGCGCGTCGAGAATTGCAAAAAGGGCTCGATCAGCGACCGCGACAGCGTGATCAGCCGCGCGCCAGGGCGCCCCCGCGCCTCGGCCGCCGCCGCGGCGGCGTCGAGCAGCCAGGCGGGCAGCCCGGCGCAGTCGGCCTCGGTCTCGAGCGCCAGCGCCCAAGACGCCTCCTCGCTGAGCAGGTTCTGCGCGAAAGCCGCGCCCAGGCTCGCCAGCCGCGTCATGATGGCGGCCATCCGGGCGCGCTCGGTCTCGGACAGCTCGGCCCCCGCGCGGGTGAACATCCGACGATAAAGCTCGAGCACCCGGTCCTGCTCCGGCGTCAGCGCCAGATCGTCCCGCCGCGCCGCCAGCGCCTTGACGCGCGACCAAAGCGCCTGGTCGGTCAGCGTCTCGGCCCGATGCGCCGCCAGGCGCGGGGCGATTTCCGTTTCGATCGCCTGCAGCGCCGGGGTCGCGTCCGCCGCGAGCAGGTTGAAGAACACCGAGGCGACGCGGTCGAGCAGCGCGCCGCTGCGCTCCATCGCGTCGATCGTATTGGCGAAATCGGCCGGCTCGGGGTTCTCGCGGATCGCCGCGCGCCCGCGGCGGGCGTCGTCGAGGCCGGCCTCGAACGCCGGAAGAAAATGCTCGGCCGCGATCGCGTCGAAGGGCGGCGTCTCGAAAGGTCCTGACCAGGGGTCCAGCAACGGGTTCGCGTCGGTCATCAGTCGGCTCCTCGGCACAGGGCCTCCAGGCCTGCGGCGTCGCGCGCGGCTTGGCAAGAGGGCGCGGCTTGGCAAGAGGGCGCGGCTTGGCAAGAGGGCGCGGCTTGGCAAGAGGGCGCCGCTCGGCGAGCGGGCGGCTTGACAAGAGCGCTTACGCCGCTTGATCCCGCGGCCGCCTCGGGCGAGCATCCGCGCCCGGGCGCCGTCGCGGCGCGCCGTGTGCTGAAGAGACCCCGATGCCGCAATCGCCTGATCCCGACGATCCGAGGGGCCTGATCGCCGAAGCCTTCCGCATGGAGGGCCTCTACGAGCCCGACTGCCGGTCGATCTTTTTCGACTGGGCCCTCGGCCTGCCCGCCGATCGAGACCCGCGCGCCGCGATCGAGGGTCAGTTGGCCCGTCACGCCGACGCGCGGACGGACCATCCGATGCGCAAAGTGCTGCTCGAAGGCCTGCGAGACGACGCGCCCGCCCGCCGCCGCGGCGGGCGCCGCGCCCGCGGCGACGCCGAGACCTCTTAGGCCCTCGTGATCCAGTTAGGTTAGGCCCTCGCGATCCAGTTAGGCGCGCGTGATCCAGCCCCCGCCGAGCACCCGGTCGCCGCCCGACGGCGCGTCTTCGGTCTCGTAGAACACGCAGGCTTGGCCGGGCGCGACGCCTTCTTCGGCCGACAACAACGCCACCTCCGCGCGGTCCGGCCCGAGCGGACGGATCCGCGCGGGCGTCGGCGGCCGCGTCGATCGCACCTTCACCGCGGCCTCCCACCCGCCGTCGGGCGCGCCCTCGAAGTCGCCGTCGCCGAGCCAATTGATCTCGGCCACCGGCACCGTCCGGGTCGCCAACGCCTCGCGCGGGCCGACGCTCACCCGGCGGGTGTCGGGGTCGAGCCTGCCCACGTAAAGCGTCTCGCCGCCGCCGC
>CAZBIG010000365.1:0-3331 GCA_964491865.1 uncultured Neomegalonema sp.
TTCGAACCCTATCCCGAGATGCGAACCGAGCCGCGGCCGCAACTGCGCAGCCGGCCCGACGACCAGCCCTTGCGCGGCGCGGGCCCCTTCTCGGGCGTCGAGCGTCTGCTGGCGGGGCGGTATCTGCGCGCGCGGCGCAAGGAAGGGTTCATTTCCGTCATTGCGCTGCTGTCGCTGATCGGCATCGCGCTCGGCGTGGCCACTCTGATCATCGTGATGTCGGTCATGAACGGCTTCCGCACCGAATTGGTGGGCAAGATCGTCGGCGTGAACGGCCATTTCACCGTTCAGACCATCGGGACCGACTTCACCGACTACGAGGCCGTCGCCGAGCGGATCCGGGCGGTGCCGGGCGTGACCCGAGCGGCGCCGATGATCGAGGGGCAGGCCTTCGCATCGACCGCGAAGAACGGGCTCGGGGTGCTGGTGCGCGGCGTGCGCCGCAGCGACCTGCTCACCTTGGAATCGGTGGCCGTCGCGCCCGAGTTCAGCCTGGGGTCGCTGCGCGAGTTCGACGGCGCCAACGGCGTCGCGCTGGGGCAGGGGCTGGCGTTCCGGCTCGGGGTCACGGTGGGCGACACGATCAGCTTGCTGTCGCCGCGCGGCGCGACGACTCCGTTCGGCGTGGTCCCGAAGCGGCGCACCTATAAGGTGCTCTATATCTTCAAAGTGGGCATGGCGAACTATGACGCGGCGGTCGCCTTCATGCCGCTCGCCGAGGCCCAGACCTTTTTCAACAAGCCTGAACGCGTCGATATGATCGAGGCGAATGTCGCGACGCCCGAAAGCCTCGAGGGCTACCGGGCGGACATCGCCGAAGCGGTCGGCCAGCGCGACCTGCGCATCGACGACTGGCAGCGCGCCAACGAAAGCTTGATGGGCGCGTTGAAGACTGAACGCACCGTGATGTTCTTGATCTTGTCGCTGCTGATCGTGATCGCGTCGCTGATCATCATCTCGGGCCTGATCATGCTGGTGAAGGAAAAAGGGCCCGACATTGCGATTTTGCGCACCATGGGGATGTCGCGAGGGGGCGTGCTGCGGGTGTTCTTCATGTGCGGGGCGACGATCGGCGTGGTCGGCACCGGCATCGGCGTCGCGCTCGGCGTGGCCTTTTGCCTGAACATCGAGGCCATTCAAGGCGTGGTCGAATATCTCGCCAATGGCGAAGTGTTCCCCGAGGACGTGTACGTGCTGTCGCGCTTGCCGGCGCAACTGCATTTGGAAGACGTCGGCTTCGCCGTCGGCATTTCGCTCGGCTTATCTTTCTTGGCGACGCTGTACCCGGCCTGGCGGGCGGCGCGGCTCGATCCGGTGGAGGCGCTGCGCTATGAGTGACGTCGCGGTCGATCTGATGGTGTCGCCGCGGGGGCGCGCCGAGCCGACGCCCGCGCTGCGCCTGGCGGGGGTGACCCGACGCTATCCGCAGGCGGGCGGCTGGTTGAACGTGCTGCGCGGCGTCGAACTCACCGTGATGCCTGGCGAAGTCGTGGCGCTGGTCGGCCCCTCAGGGTCGGGCAAGTCGACGCTGCTGCATATCTGCGGCCTGCTCGATCGCCCGAACAAAGGCGTGGTGCTGATCAACGGCCGCGACGTGGGCCGGCTGGGCGACGCGCAGCGCACGGCGCTGCGGCGCACCGAGGTCGGCTTCGTCTACCAGTTCCATCATCTGCTGCCGGAGTTTTCGGCGCTCGAAAACGTGGTGATCCCGCAGATCATCGCCGGGCGTCGGCGCAAAGAGGCGCTTTCGATCGCGCACGCGCTGCTGAAGCGCATGGGGCTCGGCAAACGCGTCCGGCACCGGCCGGCCCAGCTCTCCGGCGGCGAGCAGCAGCGCGTCGCGCTCGGCCGCGCCGCGGCCAATCGCCCCCGGGTGCTGCTGGCCGACGAGCCGACCGGCAACCTCGATCCCGAAACCTCGGAGATCGTGTTCACCGAACTGCTCGACTTGGCCCGAAACGAGGGCGTGGCCGCGTTGATCGCGACCCATAATCTCGAGCTCGCCGACCGCATGGACCGGGTGGCGCGCATGCATATGGGGCGGCTCGAAACCCGCGACTGACCCGCGTGAGAGCGCTTGCGCTCGATCATCTCGTTAGGATATTAACCGAACGAGAGCGGAACCGGAGCGGTTTTAAAATGAATGAAAACGGAACGACGCCACCCGTCCCGGGCGCGGCGGGCGGTGCGCCCGTCTGCGTGCATCTGAGGGTCCACAGCGCCTATTCGCTGTTGGAAGGGGCGGTGTCGCTCAAAGCGCTTCCGGGGCTTTGCGCGCGGCACGGGATGCCGGCGGTCGGCGTGGCGGACACCAACAATCTGTTCGGCGCGCTGGAGTTCTCGGAAATCGCCGCGGCGGCGGGCGTGCAGCCCCTGATCGGCTGTCAGCTCGCCCTCCACTACGCGCCGCCGCCCGGGCTCGGCGAAACCGCGCCGCCGCCGGCCCCCCTCGTTCTCTACGCCCAGACCGAAACCGGCTACGTCAACTTGATGGCGCTGACCTCGCACGGCTATCTGGCGGCCGAGGGCGGCGCGCCGTCGATCGACTGGCCGACGCTCGAAGCGCACGCGGACGGGCTGATCGCGCTGTCGGGCGGGCCGGACGGGCCCGTGGGGCGTTTGATCCGCGCCGGCCGCCGCGCCGACGCCGACGCCATGGCCGCGCGGCTCGGCGCGCTGTTCCCCGACCGGTTCTACCTCGAAATCCATCGTCACGGCGCGGGCGAAGATCTCAGGGCCGACGTCGAGGCGGCGACCGAGCCCGCTTTTCTCGAGATCGCGCGTGCGCTCGATCTGCCGATCGTCGCGATCAACGAGGTGTTCTTCCCCGAACCCTCGCTGCACGAAGCCCATGACGCGCTGCTGTGCATCAAAGACGGTCGGTACGTGTCCGAGGAGGATCGTCGCCGGCTGACGCCCGAGCATTGGTTCAAACCGCCCGATCTGATGGCCGAGCGGTTCCGCGATCTGCCGGAGGCGCTCGAGAACACGCTCGAAATCGCCCGGCGCTGCGCTTATCGCCCGCGGACCTGCGCGCCGATCCTGCCCCGGTTCGCCGAAGACGAGGTGGCGGAGCTGCGTCGCCAGGCGCGCGAGGGGCTGGCGGCGCGTCTGACGCAGATCGCGCCCGCTGCGCCGCGCGAGGACTATGAGGCGCGTCTCGACTTCGAACTCGGCGTGATCGAGAAGATGGGGTTCCCGGGTTACTTTCTGATCGTCGCCGACTTCATCAAATAGGCGAAGGCGCAAGGCATCCCGGTCGGGCCGCGCCGCGGCTCGGGCGCGGGCTCGCTGGTGGCCTATGCGCTGACCATCACGAACCTCGATCCGC
>CAZBIG010000366.1:0-3325 GCA_964491865.1 uncultured Neomegalonema sp.
ACCAGCTGTCCGGCGGCCAGCAGCAGCGGGTGGCGATCGCCCGGGCGCTGGTGGCGAAACCGGCGCTGCTGCTCCTCGACGAGCCCACCACGGCGCTCGACGTCACCGTGCAGGCCGGCGTGTTGGATCTGATCCGCGAGATCCGCGCGGATTTCGGGGCGGCGATGCTGTTCATCTCGCACAATCTCGGGCTCGTGCTCGAAACCTGCGACAGCATGACGGTGATGTATGCGGGCCAGGCGGTCGAGAGCGGGGCCATCTCGGACGTCTTCGAGCGCATGCGCCATCCCTACACTCAGGGTCTGTTGCGGTCGATCCCCTTGCCCGGAGCGGACAAGGTCGCGCGGCCGCTGATCCCGATCCCCGGCCAGCCGCCCCAGCCGCAGGAACGGCCCGAGGGGTGCGCGTTCGCGCCCCGCTGCGCCTATGTCGCGCCGGGCCTGTGCGACCGCCAGGCTCCGGCGCTGCGCCCGGCGTCGGACGCGCCTGGCCATCGGGCGCGGTGCTTGCGCTTTGACGAGATCGACTGGGAGGCGCGCCCGCCCCGAACGCGCAGCGCCGACGCCGCCGAGATCGGCGAGGTGGTGCTGCGGGTCGAGGGGCTGCGGAAGCACTACGCCGCCGCGGCCTCGGACGGGCGCTCGGTCAAGGCGAACGAGGATGTCAGCTTCGAGCTGCGGGCGGCCGAGACGCTGGCGATCGTCGGCGAATCCGGTTGCGGGAAGTCGACGCTGGCCAAGGTGCTGCTCGGGCTCGAGACCGCGACGGCCGGGGCGGTGACGCTCGACGGCCGCGAGGTCGGCGGCCTGTCGGTTCAGGCCCGCGACCCCGCCTCGATCGCGGCGGTGCAGATGGTGTTCCAGAACCCGTTCGACACCCTGAACCCCAGCCAGACCGTCGGCGCGCAGATCCTGCGCACGCTCGAGAAGTTCCGGATCGGCGACACCGTCGACGCCCGACGCGAGGAGATGCTGCGCCTGCTCGATCTCGTGAAGCTGCCGCGCAATTTCGCCGAGCGCTATCCCAGACAGCTGTCGGGCGGTCAAAAGCAGCGGATCGGCGTGGCCCGGGCGTTCGCGGCCGGCCCGCGGGTGGTGGTCGCGGACGAGCCCGTGTCGGCGCTCGACGTCTCGGTGCAGGCGGCCGTCACCGAGCTGCTGATGGACATTCAGCGCGAGCGCGGCACCGCCATCCTGTTCATCAGCCACGATCTGGCGGTGGTGCGGTACATCGCCGATCGGGTGGCGGTGATGTATCTCGGCCATCTGGTGGAAAGCGGGGCCACGGCGCAGGTGTTCCGGCCGCCGTACCATCCCTACACCGAGGCCTTGCTCTCCGCCGCGCCGGTGGCCGAGACCCGGGTGCGCAAACGGCGCGTCATTCTCGAGGGCGACGCGCCGTCGGCGCTCGCGCCGCCGCCCGGGTGCGTTTTTCAGACCCGTTGCCCGCACAAATCCGCCGCGCCCGAAGGCGGCGCGGTCTGCGAGCGCGAAGAGCCGCCGCTCCGCGCGCTCGGCGACGGGCATTTGGTGAAATGCCATCTGGCCGAGGCGATCCTGCGCCGGATGGATCCGGTGATCGCGTTCGGCCCGGGCTGACCCGATCGCCACGGCGGGGCGGCCCGACGCGGCGCTCGAGCGGTCGGCGACGCGCGCCCGGGCCCGGCGCGCGCCTCGGGTCAGATGAACTTGTAAGGCTCGGCCTTCGCCGCCGCGTTCAGCCGCTCGAGGAAGGTCCGGATGTTCTGCTTCACCGACGCTTCATTGGCCAGCCGCTGACGTTCCGAGCGCACCAGCGACTCGGTCACTTCGGTCACGGCGGTCGAGACGACCCGGTCCTGGAAAACGATCGCGCCGGTGCGCGTCGAGATCACCCGGTAAAAGATCGTGCTGGTCACCTCGAGGTTCAGCGCGAGCTGCGGCTGGTCGAGCGTCTCGAGCGTGGCGTCGACCGTCAGGGTCGCGTCGGACTGGCCGAGCATGCTCGACAGCGACAGGCTGTTGGTGAGCGCGTCGCGCAGGTCGTCGCTCGACACCCCGCCGATCAAGGCGTCTTGCGCGCCGCCGTCGACACGGCCCACCGAGACGTTGTTGAACAGCGGGCCGTCCTCTTCGGCCAGGCTCTGCGGCGTGGCCTCGGGCACCAGGGCCGTGGTGCGCACGTTGCTGGCGCAGGCCGCGAGCCCCGCCGCGATCAGCATGTACAGCGCGACGCGCGACGCCGCGCGGACGGCGGCGGCGGTGAGATAGGCGGTTGGCATGGCGTTTCGTCTCCCTTGATGCGCCCCAGACGCTTCCGCTGCGGCGGCGTCGCCCCTTGTCGGGCCCAATCCGGACCGAGACCGAGACCGAGACCGAGACCGAGCGCCGGCCGAGCGCCGGCGCCGACCAGCCGGTCGCGTTGACCCGGCGTCCGAAAGCCGGTTCGCTTCTTTCGGCCGTCTTGTCAGCGGCCGGCGCCCTGGCCGGGGCCGCGCAGCGGAGGATGAAGCATGAACAGGTTCAGGGCGGCGGGCATCGTTTCGGCGTTGACCGCGGCGTTTTTCGTCTCGGCCTGCGGCGGAAGGGCCGCAAATCCGGTGACGCAGCGTCAGGCGGTCGATCAGCAGGTCACCTGCCGCAATCTCGCGGATCAGAAGAAATTCAACGAGACCCGGATCGCGGATCTCGAAGACGAGCGGGTGGACAATCGGATCCGCACGCTGGCGCGCGTGCCCGGCGCCCTGATCGGCTCGCCGATCGCCGCCGTCGCCTTGGCTGACACCTCGCGCGCCGTGTATCTGGAGATCGAGGCGCTCGAGCAGCGAAACCTCGAGATCGAGCGGCAGCGGGCGGCGCGCGACTGCGACGCGCCCGGCGCGACGCCGGTGGCGGCTCGGCCGGTGTTCGAAAACCGGGTTGATTTGGGCGACTCGAATTACGGCGCGCTCGAGCCGCCGGCCGCCGAGGCCGCCGACCCGACCGCTTCGGACCCGACCGCTTCGGACCCGACCGCGGCCGCCCCGACCGCTTCGGTTCCGGACGCGGCGCCGCCGAGCGACCCCGCGCGAAAATCCCCCGAGACGGACGCGTCGTCGGCGCTCGACGACGCGCCGGCCGCCGACACGCTCGCGGCGGGCCCGTCGACGCCGACGTCCGCGCCGGCCGTCGCCGACGGTTCGACCGTTGAATAACCGGCGCCGAAGCGGCCGGGGCCGAATCCGCCGGCCTCGAACCGATCCGACGCGCGCGCGTCGGATTTAGAAATCGCTGAGCAGGAACAGCGCGCGGGTCTCGGCCCCGCGCTCCCAGTCGAACCGGCCGGTCGGCAGGTCGCCGGTGACGCC
>CAZBIG010000367.1:0-3321 GCA_964491865.1 uncultured Neomegalonema sp.
GGCGCCGCCGCCGCCCGATCTGGTCGTGATCGGCGCGGTCGCTTTCGCCCCCGCGCCGCCCGATTTCGACCGCGCCAGCCCGATTGCGCCGACCCTGGCCGAACGGCTGGCCGAGGGGTTCGAACGTCCCGCCGTTCAGGGCACCGGCGACGCCTGGGCGCTGGCGATCCTGTGCCGAATGCCCGCGGTGGCCGCGCGGCTGGCCGCCCGCGGCGCGGACGCGCTGCGCCAGCCCGACCTGGCGCTGCTGACCCGACAACCGACCGCCGGCGAACGCGCGCAGTGCGCCGAGAACGGCGTGCGCTTAGAGGTCGAGCCGATCGGCCGCTATCTGGGCGGCATGGCGGACGACGCGGGGATCGAGGGCGCCTGGGTCGCCTACAACGCCGCGCGTCTGGCCGATTTCCCCGAGAAGCGCGCGTTGATCGACAAGGCCCGGCTGCTGATCGGCGCCGACGCGTATTCTCGGCACTTCGCCGCGTTCTGAGCGGCGTCAGTCCCGCGGCCGGCGGACCAGCAGCGCCATCCCGCCCGCGACCCGGATCAGCCGGATCCGGAACTTCGACAGGTAACCGCCCGCGCCGATGAGCGCGGCGACCACCAGCCCGGCGACAATCTCAGCGACCATGCTCTCCTCCAACCCTGTCATGCGAGACGGCGGCGCTGCGCCGCGACGACCCAACGCGGCGCGCCGGCGCGGGCCGCGATCTCTTCGGCGTCGCCGCCGGCCCGGAGCATCGGCTCGGGGCAGAACAATTCGGCCATCGCCCAATTCGCTTGTTGCTCGACCCCGGCTTCGCCTTTGGCGTCATAGTCGCGCAGGCGGTTTTTGAAATCGAACCGCGTCCCCGCATGCCCGCAGAGCGCGTGGCCGACCTCGTGCAGCACGATCGCCGCCGCGTCCGGGTCGCCGTCGTGAAACGCGTCGAACACGCTTTCCTCGATCCAGATCTCGCGTCGCAGCGCGATGCAGGCGCCGTGGCAGGGCTTTTCCAGGGGGCGCGCCGTGCTCCGCGCGCTTTTCATGCGCGCGGCCGGCTTCGGCGTGACGGACCAGCCCGACAAGGTCGCTCCGAGCCCGTCGATCAGCCACACCGGGTCGATCGGGTCGGTCGGGCGGGCCTGCAGCGCGCCGCAACGAAACGACTGGGTCGCCCGAACCACGTCCTCACGCCGCATCGCGTCCTCCTTTCTCGGACCGATCCAACAAGCGTCGCAGACGGTCGTCGTCGATCGGCCCGTCGCCGCGGATCAACACCAAGAGCTTCCGCAGCAGCGTCTCGTCCATTTCCGGCATGGCGGTCTTGAACGCGTTGGCGACGGCGGCCCGCAGCGGCGTGTCCGCGGCGATCTCCACCGCGCCGGGCGTCGCTTCGAGCGCGTTGCGCAGAAACGCCGCGTCGGTCGCGTCGAGCGCCATCGCGTCGACCAACCGGTCGAGAAACGCCGCGGGCGGCCGCTTTTCGCCGGCGAGCGTCTGGTAGAAGAAGGACGGCGAGCAGCCGCAGGCCCGGGCTAGCGCGCCGGTTTTCACGCCCGTCTCGATCTGCAGGATTTTCACCGCCCGCCCAAAGGGCGTGTAGCGTTCGAACATGATGATTCGCCGATCTCGTGCCTCGCTGTCTTTCTTCTACAGGATCTGGGCGATTCTTCAACCATGAGAGGTTGAAAATTTATGCCCCCCTATCCCTGGAGGGTGTAAGGATCGGCGACGTCGGTTAAGCCGGCGGCGGCCCGCAAGCGACGGAGAGGCGGCGACATGAAGACCATCGGCATTCTCGGGGGCATGAGCTGCGAATCGACGCGGCTCTATTACGACCGGCTGAACGCCGAGGCTCGGCGGCGTCTCGGGGGGCTTCATTCGGCGGAATGCCTGATCTGGTCGGTCGATTTCGCCGAGATTGCGGCGCTGCAGTCGGCCGGGGCTTGGCCGGTCGCGGGCGCGCGCCTGGCCGAGATCGCCCGGCGTCTCGAGGCGGCGGGGGCGGGCGTTCTGATCCTCGCGACCAACACCATGCACAAGGTGGCCCCGGCGATCGAGGCGGCGGTGTCGACGCCGCTGCTGCACATCGCCGACGCGACCGCGGCCGAGATCCGGCGGGCGGGGCTCGCCCGCCCCGGGCTGATGGCGACCGCCTATACGATGGAGCAGGAGTTCTACACCGGCCGGCTGCGCGCCGCCGGTCTCGAGCCGCTGATCCCCGACGCCGAAGACCGGGCCGAGACGCACCGGATCATTTTCGAGGAGCTCTGCCGGGGCGTGATCCGCGAGGAAAGCCGGGCGGCGTTCCGCGCGATCGCGGCTCGGCTGGCGGCCCGCGGGGCGGACGCGCTGATCCTCGGCTGCACCGAAGTGGGGCTGCTGCTCGGCCCCGACGACGTGCCGGTCCCGGTGTTCGACACCACTTTGATCCACGCCGACGCGGCGCTCGAGGCGGCGCTGGCGTCCTGAGAGCCGTCGGCGGCGGTCGTCGGCGCAATCGCGCCCCAAAATCGTGCTCACTCGACGGCGTCGTTCGTCGTGATCAGACTCGTCGTGATGAGAATCGTCGAGATGGGAAAGGAGCTTCCGATGCGCGTCCGCCGCAACCTCTTCGCCTTGGCGCTCGCCGCCGTCGGTCTCGCCGCCGCCCCGGTCGGGGCCCAGAGCCTGCAGCAACAGTGGAAGTCCGGTCTCGCGGGCGCCCGCCTGACCGCCTATCAGGGCTCGGTGGTCAGCTCGAACAGCAGCCTGACCGAGATCCGCTTCTGCCGAAACGGCCGCTACACCTATCGCCGCGAGGGCTCCTGGTCGGCGCCCGGCGTCGCGGGCGGGGCCAATCAGAGCCAAATCACCGGCGTCTGGGACGTCCAGATGCAAGGCGCGACGGCGTATCTCGTGTACCGCACCGATCAAGGCCAGCAGGGCGGGTTCCCGATGTATCTGCAAAACAACGGCCGGGTGAACATCGGGGGTCTCGCCTACGCGGTTCAGCAGGGCGGCGCGGGCTGCTGAGCGCGGCCCCCGCTGTGGCGCTTGCGATGACTGCGCGGGGCGAGCGCGCGCGGCCGTTCGCGCTCCGTTGCGCGGGCGTCGGGCCTCGGGCATAAGCCGCCCGGGCGACGCCGCCGCGGCCGCCCCGTCCGCCCGAACGGGGCCGCCCGGAGGAGCCTTTCATGGATCTGCGCAATGTCGCGATCATCGCCCACGTCGACCATGGCAAGACCACGTTGGTCGACGAGCTGCTGAAACAGTCCGGCGCCTTTCGCGAGAACCAGCAGGTCGCCGAGCGGGCGATGGACAGCAACGCGCTCGAGCAGGAGCGCGGCATCACGATCTTC
>CAZBIG010000368.1:0-3313 GCA_964491865.1 uncultured Neomegalonema sp.
CTACTTTTTCGACACAGCCACGGCGCTTCGTGACGAGATCGCAGCGGCGCTCGCTGTCTTTCTCGCGGGCCGAGAAGTAGGTCAGCTGACGCGCGATCATGATCTCGACCGCCATCATCGCGATCTTGTCGGCCACTCGCGGAAAGGCGGTGAGCGGCGTGCCGAACTGGACGCGCTCCTGGGCGTATTGCAGCGCGATGTCCATCGCCGACTGCGCCACCCCGACCGCCCGGGCGGCGGTTTGGATCCGGGCGCTCTCGAAGGTCTGCATGAGGTGCTTGAAGCCCAGCCCCTCGACCCCGCCCAGCAGCGCGTCGGCCGGCACCCGGTGATCGTCGAAGGCGAGCGTGTACTCCTTCATGCCCCGATAGCCGAGCACCTCGATCTCGCCGCCGGCCAGCGTCGGATCGGGGAACGGATCGGCGCAGTCGCCGCGCGTCTTCGGCACCAGGAACATCGACAACCCGCGCCAGTCGGCGCTGTTCGGATCGGTCCGCGCCAGCACGGTCATCAGATCGGTGCGCGCGGCGTGCGTGATCCAGGTCTTGTTCCCGGTGATCACATAGCCGTCGCCGTCCTTGGTCGCGCGCGTCTTCAGCGCGCCCAGGTCCGAGCCGGTGTTGGGTTCGGTGAACACCGCGGTCGGCAAGATCTCGGCGCTGGCCAGCTTCGGCAGCAGCGTCTCTTTCTGCGCCTGGGTGCCGCCGCACAAGATCAGCTCCGCGGCGATCTCGGACCGGGTGCCGAGCGACCCGACGCCGATATACCCCCGGCTCAGCTCTTCCGAGACCACGCACATCGCGGTCTTGCCCATGCCGAAGCCGCCGAACGCCTCGGGGATCGTCAGCCCGAAGACGCCGAGCTCCGCCATCTGCGCGATGATCGCGTCGGGGATCAGCTGGTCCTGCAGATGCCACTCATGGGCGTGGGGCTTGACCTGATCCTCGCAGAAGCGGCGGAACTGATCGCGGATCATCTCGAATTCGTCGTCGAGCGCCGGGTCGCCATAGGTCGCCGCCCCGGCGCGCTCGACGATGAGAGCCGCCAACCGCGCCCGCGCCGCCCTGCTGTTGCCGCCGCTGATCAGCCGCGCGACGGCGCCGGCGCGCAGCGGGGCCGGATCGACGCCCAGCTCGGGCAGGCGCACGAACTCGGTCTGGCTCATCGGCAGGCCGCCGGACAGCTGAGCCAGATACTCGCCGAACCCGATCTGCAGGATCAGCCCCTCGATCTCGCCGAACTTGCCCGCGGCCTCGAGCCGGCGCGCCCAGTCGAGCATCTGCCGAAGCGATTCGACATAAGTCGCGATCCAAGCCAGCCCGTGAGCGGCGTGCTGCGCCTCGGTCAACGCGCTCCCCGAGACGCGCCCGTCGACCACGGTGCGGGCCGCGACCGCGGCGGTCGCCTCGGAAACGACCCGCTCGGCGGCGACCAGGGCCTCGGCGCACAGCCCCGGCAGAGCGTCGAACGCGCCGTCGATCGCCAGCGTCTCGCCCATGTCCAATTTCGCGTCGAGCGCCATCGCCCACCCTTTCCCGACTGTCTCAATGCCTTGCGGCGCATCCTGCGCGCGCCCGCGCGCGGCGTCGAAGACGATCCTAGGCCGTCAAAGAGCCCCTCGCCACGCCGCCGACGCGGATATTGCGCCGCAGCTAGGGGCAAATTCGGCGCCGCGTCAATTGGCGACGAAATTTTATTGCTTTCCGGCCCACAAAACCGGTTTATTGTGTCCAGCACGTGGACGGCCCGGCGGTTGCGCCCGCGTCGTTCGCGCGCGGCGTCCCCGCCGCCCGTCCTGTGCGGCGACCCGTTTTTTCCGGCGACCGTCTCTTCACGGAAACCGGCTCTTCACAGAAAGGGCGCCCGCCAGACGCGGCGGCGGCGCGCTGGCGGCGCGGCGCTTGGCCCGGCCCGCCGGTGCTGGCGCTGCGCGACCGGTCGCCCTAAGACGTCGGCGCTCCGGCGCCGGCCGGATCGCAATCGGTCGAAGGGGCGGTGACGGATGGCCGACATCACGGCGGCGGCGGCGGATGCGGCGATGGCGGGCGGAACGCCGGTTGGCGCTTGGGCCCTGGTGTTCGCGGCCCTGGGCTTCTTTTTCGGCGGCTATGTCAAGGGCGCCGTCGGCTTCGCCTTGCCTTTGGTGGCCGTGACCGCGGCCGCGAGTTTTCTGCCGTCGCAAACCGCGGTCGCCATGCTGATCGCGCCGGTGTTGGTGACCAATGTGTGGCAGGCGCTCCGGCAAGGCGTCGCGCCGCTGATCGACACGGGGCGGCGGTTCTGGGCCATGAACCTGACCCTCGGCGTCGTGCTGTGGTTCAGCGCGGGCCTGCTGCCCGGGCTCGACGAGCGGACGTTTTTCCTGATCATCGGCCTGCTGACCGGCGGTTTCGCCCTTGTGCAGCTGATCGGCTGGCGGCCGCGCCTGTCGGCGCGCTTCGAACGCCCCGCCGGATTGGCGGTCGGCGCCGTGGCGGGGTTTTTCGGCGGGCTGGCGGGCATCTGGGGACCGCCCGTAGTGCTGTATCTGACCGCGCTGTCTCTGCCGAAACGCGACCAGATCCGCGCCACCGGCCTCGCCTTTCTCAGCGGCTCGCTGGTGCTCGCGCCGGCGCATCTGGCGACCGGGGTGCTGAACGCGCAGACCGGATTGCTGTCGCTCGGCGCGCTCGCGCCCACCGCGCTCGGCATGTGGCTTGGGCAGCGCATGCAGGACCGGCTCGACCAGGAGCTGTTTCGCAAAGCCACCCTCTGGGTGCTGGCCGTCGCCGCGCTGAATCTGCTCCGCCGCGCGGCCTTTTGAGGGCGCGGGGCCGCGGCCGGAACGACGCCCCTCAGGTCAGACGCTTGCGTCCCATCTCAAGGAATTTGCGGCGACGCTGGTCGCGGACCTCGTCGGGGTCGAGACCGTCGAGGTCCGCCAGCAGCTCGCCGATCGCCTCGCCCACCTTCGCGATCGCGGCCTTCGGATCGCGCTGGGCGCCGCCGGTCGGTTCGGGGATCACCTGGTCGATCACGCCCAGCTGCATCAGGTCCTGCGCCGTCAGCCGCAGCGCCGCCGCCGCTTCGCGGGCTTTTTCGGCGCTCTTCCACAGGATCGAGGCGCAGCCCTCGGGCGAAATCACGCTGTAGACCGAATGCTCCAGCATCGCGACCTTGTTGGCCGTGGCCAGCGCCACCGCGCCGCCCGAGCCCCCTTCGCCGATGATGACCGACACCATCGGCGCGCCGATCGACAGGCATTTCTCGGTGGCGCGGGCGATCGCCTCGGCCTGGCCGCGCTCCTCCGCGCCCTTGCCGGGATAGGCGCCCG
>CAZBIG010000369.1:0-3312 GCA_964491865.1 uncultured Neomegalonema sp.
CGCGGCCCCAGGTCGTGATGCGCGAAGAAGACGGCCAGCGCCTCGAGCCGATCGAGGAATGCACCATCGACGTCGACGACGCCTATTCGGGCGCGGTCGTCGAGAAGCTGGCCCTGCGCAAGGGCGAGCTGGTCGAAATGAATCCCTCCGGGGGCGGCAAGACCCGGATTATCGCCCATGTGCCGTCGCGCGGACTGATCGGCTACTTCGGGGAGTTCCTGACCGACACGCGGGGCACCGGCATCTTGAACCGCGTGTTCCACGACTGGGCGCCTTATAAGGGGCCGATCCCGGGCCGTCGGCGCGGCGTGCTGATCTCGATGGAGGACGGCGAGGCGGTGCCTTATGCGCTGTTCAACCTCGAGGACCGCGGCAAGCTGTTCGTGAACCCGGGCGAGAAGGTCTATCAGGGCATGATCGTCGGCGAGCACAGCCGGGACAATGATCTCGAGGTGAACCTGCTGAAGGGCAAAAAGCTGACGAACGTGCGGGCCTCGGGCAAGGACGACGCGGTGGTTCTGACCCCGCCCGTGAAGTTGAGCCTGGAAGAGGCGATCGCCTATATCGACGACGACGAGCTGGTCGAGGTGACGCCGAACGAGCTGCGTCTGCGCAAGCGCTGGCTCGACCCGCATGAGCGCAAGCGCCGGGCGAAAAGCGCGGCCTGAGGCGCGGCGGTTATTCCGCGGCGCTCGGCAGCTCGGGATCCGTCGGGGCCGGCGCGTCGCGCAGCGCGGCTTCGACCGCCTGTTTGAACGCGTCGGGGAAGAACGGCTTCATCAGGCGGGTCGACGGCGGCGCGATCATCAACTCCGAATCCGAGTCGGTTCCGGTCGACAGCGCGACGATCGGCAGCGTCGGGGCGCCGAGCGCCGCGCGCAAGTCGACCCCCAGTCCGAACCCCGCCGGCGCGAGCGACAGGTCGATGATCGCCAGCCGGAAGCGCTCGGCCGCCAGCGCCTGGCGCGCGGCGTAAAAGCAGCGCGCCGTAACCACCGAGTGCACGCCGAAAGCCCGTAGTTGCTCTTCGATATCAAGGGCGACGAGTGGAATGTCTTCGACAACAAGTACTGTAAAAGGCGGCATGATTTGGTACCCTCGGCGTCTCATGCCGGCGGGCTGACGGGCGCGCTCGGCTTTGTCGCGCTAATCTGACGAAACTCGGCGCCGCCGCATTAACCTGTGAGGCCTCTTCCGATGGGGAAACAAATTACGCGCGATCTGTCGGTTGATTGCGGCGAGTGTCCGCTTCGGCTTCTTGAGGTTTTTCACGCCTTTACCGCGTCGGAAGTCGGCTTCATGAAAAGTTTCAAGACCGGCGAGATGAAAATCGAGGCCGGCGGGCCGGTGATGGCGCAGGACGCCTCGAGCCCGTTCCTGTTCACCGTGCTCAGCGGCTACGGCGTGCGCACGATTTTGCTCGAGGACGGCCGTCGTCAGGTCGTCGGTTTCGTGTTTCCGGGCGATTTTCTCGGTCTTCAGAACGGCGTGATCGGCGTGATGCGTCATGGGATCGAAGCGACGACCGAGATGCATCTCTGCGTGTTTCCCCGGGATCGGCTGTGGGATCTGTTCAAGTCCTCGCCGGAGCGCGCCTTCGACTTGACCTGGCTGGCTTCGCGCGAAGAGCGGGCGCTCGGCGAGTCGCTCACGACGGTCGGACGGAAGACCGCGCGCGAACGGGTCGCTTTCGCGCTGTGCGCGGTGTTGAGGCGGTCCGAGCGGCTTGAGCTGGTCGAGGACCGCGGCGCGCCGATGCCGTGGACCCAGCAGGATCTGGCCGACGCGCTGGGCTTATCGCACGTCCATGTGAACCGGACGCTGAAACGGTTGCGCGCGGAGGGGCTGGTGGCGCTGGGCGACGGCTATCTGAGCGCCCCGGATTTCGACCGCCTGGCCGCGATCGGGCATTTCGATCCGACGCTCGAGCGGCCCCGGCCTCTGATCTAACGGCGGCTCGGCGTCGCGCCCGGGCGGGCGTCACGCGGACTTCATAAAATTTCTCCGTGAAATCTCGGCGTCGCGCCCCCATAACCCAACGCGGGAAGGGTTGCGGGGCGACCCGCCTGCGGCGCGAATTCGGCGCGCCGCCGGCGCGCGACGATGAGGGGAGACCGGCCATGACGGCTGAGAGCGCCATTGCATTGCTCGGCTGGCTGCCGATGACGCGGCGGCTGGCGGTGAGCGTGAAGCGCGGTTTCGACCATGCGCAGCGCGCCGGGCATCCGGAGGCCGGGGTCGCGCATTTCCTCGCCGCGCTGCTCGAGGATGTCGAAGCCGGAGTCTTTTTCGCGACCCGCGGCGTGAACCTCGACGCCCTGCGCGAGCGGACGTCGCAGGCGCTCGCGAAACTGCCGGTCGAAAAGGCGCCGGCGCCTCAGGCGGCGCCGCCGACGCCGCTGCGCGAAGGGCACGCGCTCGGCGCGGGCTATGCGGCCCCGACGCCGGGCTACGGGGCGGGTTACGCCCGGCCCGGCGCGCCGGCCTACGGCGCGGCGCCCGAGCGCCCCGCGGCGCCGGTCGCGCCTAAGCCCGCCCGGGATCTGCGCCGCCTGCTGGCGCGCGCCTGCGATCTGGCCGAGGCCGCCGAACGCGCCGAGATCGACAGCGAACTCGCCATCCGGGCCCTGGTTCAGGACGAGACGTCGCCCTACGGCGCGATGATCCGCGGGCTGCTGTCGCCGAAGGAGCTGGCCGCTTTGGCGCCGAAGCCCGTCGCCGCGCCCGCCCTCGCCGACCCGCCGCCGGCGCCGACAAAGCCCGAGCCCGAGGCGGAGCCGGCCTTCGCCGCTTTGTTCAAGCGCGTCGACCAGCTGGCGCAAAGCCTGAAAGCCGAACTCCAAAAAGACCGCCGCTTCCGGATCTCGAACGACCTCGCCGCGTATGTGAAAAGCCGGGCCGCGCGGCCGTCGGCCGGGGCGTCCGTCGCGACCGAACTCGATCACGCGGCCGCCCCGATCCTGCAGGCGACCCGCCAAGAGCTGCTGCGCGATCCGCAATTCTGCGCTTTCGAGCAGGTCCGCACCAGCCTGCGGGCGATCCGGCACGAGCAGTCGGCCATGTGCAAGGCGCTCAGCCAGATGCTGGACGACGCCGCGTTGAAGAAGAACACCGAGATCACGAAGGCGCTGAAAAGCCTGGTGAAGCTCGAAGCGGTCACCGAGGCGCGGCTGCAGCTGGTCGACGAGCGCGCGCACGCCGCCGCGCAGCAGCAGGCCGCGCTCGAGGCGGCGCGCCGCGCGCAGGAGGCGCAGGGGCGCCAGGTCGCGGCGGCGCCGACCGCGGGCGTCGCCATCGACCGCGCCGCTGTCG
>CAZBIG010000370.1:0-3307 GCA_964491865.1 uncultured Neomegalonema sp.
TCGCCGCCCGGCAGCGCGACCGCCGAGGCGCCGATCTGGCGCAGGACCTCGCCGCCGAGGCCCGGCATGCGCATTTTCAGGCCCTTCATGTCGTCGAGCGTCTTGATCGGGTTCCGGAACCAACCGCCCATCTGGACGCCGGTGTTGCCGGCGAGGAAGCTCTTGACGCCGAACGGCGCCGCCAGCTCGTCCCACAGCTCCTGTCCGCCGCCGAAATGCACCCAGGCTTCGAGCTCTTGGGCGGTCATGCCCATCGGCACCGCGGTGAAGAAGGCGAAGGCTTTGTTCTTGCCGACCCAGTAATAGTCGGCGGCGTGGTACATCTCGGCCGCGCCGGAGGCGACGGCGTCGAAGCTTTCAAACGCGGGCACCAGCTCGCCGGCGGCGAACAGCTTCACGGTGATGCGGCCGCCGGTCATGGCGGTGATGCGGTCGGCGACGCGCTGGGCGCCGGTGCCGAGGCCGGGGAAGTTCTTCGGCCAGGTGGTGACCATTTTGACGGTCGTGTTGCCCTGGGCGATGGCCGGCGCGGCGAGCGTGGTCGCCCCGACGCCCGCGACCGCGGCGCCGGTGAGAAAGGAACGGCGTTCCATCGAGATGTCTCCCTTGAGTATCCGTGAAGTTTCGTTGGACCCCGGTTGGGGGTCTGACAGGACGTTTCCACCAGTGGGCGTCGCGCCGTCTTTCGGTCTCGCTGCGCGCAAAGCCGCGCGGCGCTTATTTCACCCGAGCCGGACGTTAGCCAGCGGCGTTTACCTGCGCAAGTAAAAGCACTCGCGCGAAAAGGTCATGGCCGCTGCCCCATTTTTCAGGGCTGATCTCCGCTGCGCTTGGGTTCTCGTCGGACCCATCCGCGACTGGTCAAAATCTCAGCGGGCTGGAAATTTATTTTGTACGCCATTTTTTGGCTGCCGGGCACCCAGTAGCCCAAATATAAGTATTTAAGGTTCGCCGAGCGTGCTATTTCGATGTGATCGAGGATCACATATTGGCCAAGGCTGCGTTTCGACCAAGCCGGATCGTAAAAGCTGTAGACCAACGACAAGCCGTCGGACAAAATATCGGTAATGCAGGCGGCGACGAGGTCGCCTGGGCCGCCCTCTTTCGGATCAGGAGGACGGCGATACTCGACGACGCGGGTTCTCACCGGGCTGTCTTCGACCATCGCCGCATAGTCGAACACGTCCATATCCGCCATGCCGCCCTCGGCGTGGCGCGCGGCCAGATAGCGGCTGAACAGCGCGTACTGCTCGTCCGTGGCCCAGGGTCCGTCGGCTTCGCGGATCAGGTCGGCGTTTCGGTTCAGAATCTTGCGCTGCGTGCGGCTGGGCGCGAAGTCGCCGGCGACCACGCGCGTCGACACGCAGGCGTCGCAGCCGACGCAGGCCGGGCGATAGAGAATGTTCTGGCTCCGCCGAAACCCGTGCAAGGCCAGTTCGTCATGCAGGTTCGAGGCGTGTGGGCCATTGAGATTCGTGAACAGCTTTCGCTCGCGGCGATCGGGCAAGTAGGGGCAGGGTCGGGGTCCGGTGAGGAAGAACTGCGACCGCAAGCTTCGATCGAAATGAGACATGCGCGCTCCGTCACGGCCGATCGGCGTCGGCAGTCGGATCCTATCGGCCGGCGTTCGGGATGCAAGTCCGCGACCGCGCCGCCGCGCGGTCTCAGTCCCGAGCCGTCCAGTCGAAGGGAACCTGCTGGTAAATCTCGTTGATCCAGTTCGAGAACAGCAGATGCGCATGGCTGCGCCAGCGGTTCTCCGGCGGGCGGCTGGGGTCGTCGTCGGGAAAATAGCCCGCCGGCGGCGCGGTCGGCTTGCCGGCGGCGCGGTCTCTCTCGAACTCCTCCGCCAAGGAGGTCGTGTCGTATTCGATGTGGTTGAACATGTAGAGCGCGCGGCGCTCGAGATCTTCGAGCAGACAGGGGCCTGTCGCCTCGGACTGCGCCAGCACGCGCACCGACGGGGGCAGCTCTGCGCTGCGCACTTCGGTCCAGCGCGACACCGGCACCGTGAACGCGTCAGAGAAGCCGCGCAGATAGGGCGAGCCCGGCGCGGTCGTGCGGTGCGTGAAGCAGCCGAACGCTTTCGACGACAGCGCGTGCTTCTCGACCCCGTGAAAGTGGCGCAGCATCGCTTGCGCGCCCCAGCAAATCGCGAAGGTTGAGAACGCCGCCGTCTCGGTCCAGTCGAAGATGTCGCGCAACTCGTCCCAATAGGTGACGTCTTCGAAGGCGAGCAGCTCGACGGGGGCGCCGGTGATCAAAAAACCGTCAAAGGCGCGGCCGCGGACCTCGGCCCAGGAGCTGTAGAAGGCCTCGAGATGGGCCGCGGGCGTGTTCTTCGAGCGATGCTCGGTCATCCGCACCAAGGTCAGCTCGATCTGCAGCGGCGTGGCCCCGATCAGCCGCGCGAATTGGGTTTCGGTGCGGCTCTTGTTCGGCATCAGATTGAGAAGGCCGATCTGCAGCGGGCGGATGTCCTGGCGCAGCGCCGTTTCTTCGGACATCACCATCACGCCCTCGCGGGCGAGGTCGGCTTCGGCGGGCAGGCCCGCGGGGATCTTGATCGGCATCGAGGTCTCCGAACGACGCGGGGCGCCGAGACGACGCGGCCCCAGCGGGGCGGGACGGCGGTCGAGGCCGGTGAGCTAAGGGGTTTGACCGCTCGGGGCAAGGCCGCCGCCGCCCCGCGACCAACACGCCGATCCGAGCGCGATCCGGCGCGGACCCGGCGCGATCCGGCGCGGACCCGGCGGGGGGCGAAGCGGCGCGGCGTTCATTCGGCCGGGAAGGGGGCCGGATCGGGACCGCCGGCGCTCGAGCGGTCGGGGCGGTCCGGTCGCGCCGGCGCGCCGTCGTCCGAGGGGCGCGCGCCCAACCCGGGGGCGGCCGGCGGCTCGGCGCCGTGGCGCGGCGGGGCCCCCAGGCTCGGATCCTCGGCCTGCGACGCCCGCCAGATCAGCAGGCGCCGCCAGGCGCGCCGCGCGCCGATCTCGAACCACAGCCGCGCGGCGAGCGCCGCCGGCGTCGCCATCAGGGTCAGCAAGGTCGAGAAGCCCAGGCCGAACACGCCCGCCGTGGCCAGCTGCACCCACCACAGGGCGGTCGGGGCGCCGACGCTGCTCTCGCGATTATAAAAATCGATCGAGGTCGCGAACATCATCGGCGTCAGGCCCGCCATGGTGGTGATGGTGGGCAACAGCACCGGGCGCATCCGGTCTTCGACCGTGCGGACGATCGCCTGGAAGCGCGGCATGCGTCGGCTGTATTCCTGGTAGGTGTCGATCAGCACGATGTTGTTGTTCAC
>CAZBIG010000371.1:0-1164 GCA_964491865.1 uncultured Neomegalonema sp.
GGCGGCCGCGGGGCCCGTCCCAGGCCGGCGGCCGGGCCGTTGGGGTTGCCGCGCGGGGCCAGCGCGGTTCGGGGCGGGGGCGGCGCCTGACCGAGCCCGTCGAGGTCGCTTTCGCGGTGCGAGGCCGGCAGCAGATGGCTGCCGAAATATTGCAAAACCTCGGGCTGCACGCCGGCCAGCCGCAAGCGCGCCGGATCGCGCGGATCGCGCGTCGTCTCGGAGATCTCGGGCGCGCGGATGCTCGGGACCGCCGGCGGGGCGACCAGCGACGCCGATGTCGGCGCGTCCTTGTCGCCGCGGCCGCGCACCCGTCCCTCGGCCCCCGCGAACCGCGCCATTTTCGGCGCCGAGAACAGGTCGCGCGCCGACAGCAGGCCCGCATCCTCTCCGGCGGTGCGTGCGAACGGCGCGGGCGGCAGCGGCGGATCCTCGGCCGGCAGCGCGACCGGGCCGAGCGGCGCGAGCGTCGGACGGGCGATCTGGGCGGCGTTGAACGCGAACCAGGCCGCCGATATCGCGCCGATGATCAGCAACACGTTGAGCGAGAGCCAAAACGAGCGGTTCATTGGTCGGCCTCCGCGATGCGATAGGCCGAGACCCGCAGCCGCACCGACACCTGAGACAGCCCCCCGCTCGCGCCCGACGCCCGCGCGAGGCTTTCGAGCTCGAGCAGGTCGACGAACAGGAAAGGCGGTTGCGTCTCGAGCGATTCGAGAAAGCTGGCCAGCGCCGCTTCGGGCAGGCGCCCGCGCGCCTCGGCCCCCAGACGCCGCGCGCCGTCCTGGTCGCGCGCCACCAGCGGCTCGGCGACGACGGCCGCGCCCTCGTGACGCTCGAACAGCTGACGCAGGCGGCGGGTGATCGCCCGCTCGGCTTCGGCGGCCGTCTCTTCGCGGCTCAGGCCCGAGATTTCGGTGGCGGCGTAGTCGCGCCAGGCGTCGCCCAGCTCGGCGTAAAAGCTGGCGTGGGTCGCCCGCGCGTCCGCCTCGTGCCGCGCCAGGTCGGCCCGGGCGATGGCCTCGCCCGTGTCCAGCCAGCGAATGAGGGCCCAATAAGAGAAGCTCGTCGCCCCGAGCGCCAGGGGCGCCGCGACCAGAGACACCGCAAGCGCGCGGCTGAGGCGGGTTCCTCGGCGGATCATCGGGCGGCGTCCTCGACTGCGGC
>CAZBIG010000371.1:1264-3288 GCA_964491865.1 uncultured Neomegalonema sp.
CTTGGGCCGCCGCTTCTTGGGCCGCCGCCTCTTGGGTCGTTGCTGCTTGGGCTGCGGCGTCGCGGGCCCCCGCCGGGCCGAGCGCGGCGACGGTCGTCTGGCGGGGGGCGATCTCCGCCTCGATGACGAAGCGCTCGGCCGACCGGCCGCGAACCCTCAGCAATTGCACCGGCGCGGCGTAGCGGCCGTTTTCGAACTCCGGCGCGAGGGCGACCGCCGACAGCACCGCGTCGGCGTTTTCCGAGACGCCCTCGATCCGCAGCCCCGTCTCGGTGAGCAAGGCGCGCTCGGTGAGCGCGTCGGGCGGCATGGCCCGCGCCAGGGCCGCCAGCAGATCGACCGCGAGCGGCCGGCGCTCGCGTTCGGCCGAGGGCGTGACGGCCCGGCGGGCCAGATCGAGCGCGGCCGCTCGCACCGCCAATCGCTGTTCAAGCCGCGCCTCGGCCGCGGCCTGCCGCTCGGCGGCCTCGGCGGCCAGATCCCCCCGCTCGAACACGCCGCGCGCCAGACCGATCGCCCCGAACAGCAGGATCGCGGCGCTCAGCGCCGCGGCGCCCTGGCGCAGGCTGCGATTGGCGCTGGCGGGGTCGTCGACCGTCAGAAACTCGGGCCCGACCGGGAAGCCGGCGGCTTCGGCCGCCGCTGTCACCCGGCGCGGCGCGAAGCCCCAGCCGGTCGCGTAGGCGATCGCCTCGTCCACGATCTCGCGCGGCGCGACCGCGACATGCACTTCGAGAAAGCCGGTGTTCTGATCAACGTTCAGCAAGGCGACGTCGTAGCACAGCTCCTCGGGCGCGTAGGGCGTCAGCGCGTCGAGGCGCCACCAGGCTTCCTCGCGCAGATTGCGTTTCGCTTCGCCCGGGAAGGTCTCGACCCGGAACAGCGTCAACGCTTCGGGCAGCAGCAAGTCGACCCGGCCGCGCGCGCCCGCTTTGCGTCGGAGCGCGGCGATCTCCGCGTCGAACCGGGGCGATTGCAGTTGCGCCGCGCCCACGACGCGCACGCCGCGGCTGGCGCGTTCGACCAGCGTCACGGACTCCTCCGACATCTCGAGCGCGAAGCGCGCGCGGTCGGGGGCCGAAAAGGCGGCCTGCAGTTCTGCGGCGAGCCAGGACTTCATGCGGCCCTTCTCCATGGTCGGCGGCGGAGTCGCAACCGTGAACGCGCGGCGCCCTCGAAACCGCGGCCCTGCCCGACGACCGGGCGACCGCGCCGACGACGGCCGGATCTCAGACGGCGTCAAAGCGTCCCGATGCGGCCGTAAAAGGGCTGTCTCGAGAAGAGGGCGGCGCCGCGTCGGCGGGCCGCCCCGTCAGGGGTCAGGGCGCCGGCACGCCGGCGGTCAGCGGTCGGCGGGGGCTTTTGACGTCGGCGCCCGGCGCGCGGGCCGGCGGCGCGGCGGCCGGCAGCCCGAGCGCCTCGCGGAACGTCGCCTCGCTTTCTTTGGCCAGGATCAACGCGCGCAAGCGGTCGTCGCAGGCGGCGGTCTCGACGACCGTCAGCTTTCCGGCGATCGGTTCGCCCGAGATCCCGCGGCGGCGCGCCTCGTCGGCCGACAGCGCCTGTTGAGCGATGGCCGCCCGCAGGCTCGAGGCGAGCACGTAAGGCGGCACGCCGAGGCGGGTCAGATGCGGCGCGGCGCTCGCCACCGACGGGGTCTCGATGCTGACGATCGCGAGCCAGCCGGTCATCGCCGCGCGCGCCGCGGCTTCGGCGTCGTCGGCCGAGCGCACGACGCCGATGGCGGCCCGGCGGCCCTTCGATCGGGCGCTCTGATCGGCTTGGGCGACGTCGGACAAGGCGGCGACGGCCGCGCCTTCGGCCGCAAGCCGGGCGGCCAGCGCGTTGACGGTGGCCGTTTTGCCGCTGCCCGCGACGCCGCAGATCAGGATCAGCCCGTCGTCGGCGGTCAGCGCCTGGTTCAGCAGCGCCTCGGCGTCCGGATCGAAGCCCAGCGCGGCGAGGTCGCCATGACCGCCGGGCGCTGCGCGCAACGCGGCGACCAGGGCGCGCTCGGCGGCGGC
>CAZBIG010000372.1:0-3195 GCA_964491865.1 uncultured Neomegalonema sp.
GAGCGCATGGCCGAAATCCCCTGCTGTTGGCCGGGGCTCCGACGACAAAGCCCGCGGCGCCGACGCTCAACCGCGCGCCTGAGATGCACAGGTTGGGCCGAACGGCCCTCGACCGTCGCCGCGGCCAGAGGCGACAGCTCGCGCCCGCCCCGCGCGGGACCTATCAGACGGGGCGTCGGCGGCCCAGGATCGAAACGCCGCGCGGCGGCCCGGCTCAGCGCGCCGCCGGACCGTCCTCGTCGTCGCCCGACAGGACCTCGCGGGGCGTCGGGAACACCCGCACGCCGTCGGCGCCGCAGGCCAAAGCGATCTCGCCGCGCTTCAACCGCAGCGCGTCTTCGCCGAAAGCGTCGCGCCGCCACCCCGTCAGGACCGGCGTCTCGGGCGCGTCCTCGGCCGCGATGGCGTCGAGGTCGGCGCTCGAGGCGAGCAGGCGCTGCGCCACGCCGATCTGTTCGGAGCGCGCCTTCAGCAGCACCCGCAACAGATCCGAGACCGCCGCGGCCCCCGCTTTCGGCGCTTTCACCGGCGGCGGATCGGGCTGCTCCGACACGGGCGTGTCCAGCCCTTCGCGCACGGCCTGCAGAATAGCGTCGGCCGCATCGCCCTTTCGGCCCTCGCGAAACGCCAGCCGCGCCCGCGACAGGTCGTCGGCCGTCCGGGGCTGCAAAGCGCAGAGCTCGAGCAGAGCGTCGTCCTTCAGCACGCGCGACCGCGGCACGTCGCGCGCCTGCGCTTCGCGCTCGCGCCACGCCGCCAGCCGCTGCGCCACCGCGAGAAACCGCCCGTTCGAGGACCGCGTCTTCAGTTTCTTCCACGCCTCGTCGGGCTCGGTCGCATAGGTCGCGGGATCCGCGAGCGCGGCCATCTCCTCGGCCACCCAAGCTTCGCGACCCGCCTCGGCGATCTGCTCGACCAAGGTCTCGTAAATCCGGCGCAGATGGGTGACGTCGGCCAGCGCGTAGGACAGTTGGCGCTCGGTCAGCGGACGCCGCGCCCAGTCGCTGAAGCGCGAAGATTTGTCGAGGCTCGCGCCGGCGATCTTGCGCACCAACGTCTCGTAACCGACCTGGTCGCCGAAGCCGCAGACCATCGCGGCGATCTGCGTGTCGTAGAGCGGGGTCGGCACCGCGCCGCTCAGATGGATGAAGATCTCCACGTCCTGACGCGCGGCGTGGAAGACTTTCACCACGCGCTCGTCGCGGAACAGGTCGAACAGCGGGCTGAGGTCGAGGTCCGCGCCGATCGGGTCGATCACGGCCGCCGCTTGATCATCGCCGGGCGGCGCCGGCCGCGCCACCTGAACCAGACACAATACCGGCCAATACGTGCGCTCCCGCACGAACTCGGTGTCGACGGTGACGTACGGCGAGCCCTGGCATTCGCGCGCGAAGGCCTCAAGGTCCCGCTGGCTTCGGATCAATCGCATCGCGCGCGACCATAGTGCGGGCGAATCGCTTTGTCGCGCGCTTTCCCGGCCCCCGAGCCGCGGTTGGCGCGCCGTCCGCCCCGCGCGCCTCGACTGCCTGCGAAGCGGTCCGCGCGACACGGAACGGCCGCTTTCTTTCATGACAGTTTGATGTATGAATTGTGACAGAGCGGTTGGCGGGCCGCTCGACGGCCCCGCCGTCGAGCGCGACCGCGCGGCCTCGCGCGGACCGCCGCCGCCCCCCCATCGCCGTCGCGTCCGCGGCGGCGCCCCCTTGCCCAGACGGAGGAGCCGAAGAGCATGCGCGCAACCTTGGTGGCGAACGCGAAGGGCGGCTGCGGCAAGACCACGACGGCGATCACGCTCGCGGCGGCTCTGGCGGGCCAGGGCCAACGCGTGGCCCTGGCGGACGCGGACCCGCAGCGCGCGAGCCTCACCTGGTGCGCGCGGCGGCCCGGCATGGCGCCGACGGTCCACGCGCTCGACTGGACGCGGCCCGACGACATCGGCGCCTGGCCCGAGCCGCTGCGCCCGACCGCGATCGACTGGCTGGTGATCGACGCGCCCGGCGCCTTTGGCTGGGGCGGCCCGCCCGACGGGTTCGAGCGCCTGCTGGCCCAGGCCCATGCGGTCGTGACGCCGGTCGGCCCCAGCTTTTTCGACGCCCACGCCAGCCTCGCCTTCCTGCGCCGGCTCGAGAACGCGCAGCCGGTGCGCCGCGGTCAAACCGAGCTGCTGGTGTTGGCCAACCGCGTGCCGCCCCGCCAGCGCGCGGTCAACGCGCTGAAAGCGTTCCTGACCCATGCCGCGGTCGAGCTGACCGCGGCCGTCAGCGAGCGCGCCGCCTATGGGCGGCTGGCGGCGCAAGGGCTCGCCCTGCACGACGCCGGACAGAGCGGTCTCGATCCGCTGCGCGCCGAATGGCGCCCGGTGATGCGCGCGCTCGGCGCGCCCTGAGCGCGGCCCCGCCGCGCGCGCTTGACCGGCCGAGGGCGCGCGGCGCATGAAGCGGTCAGCCGAGGCGCGTCGTCAGGCGCGGCGCGTCGACAAGGGCGCGCCCGGCCAGGGCCCGTTCGGAACGCGCGCCGGGGGTGCGCCAAGGGCGCGCCGGGGGCGCGCCAGGGGTGCGCCGGGGGCGCGCCAGGAGTGCGCCAAGGCTGCGCCAGGGGCGCGCCAAGGGTGCGACCGGGGCGCGCCAGGGGGGCGGCCGAGGGTAAGACGGGGGTCGGCCAAGGGTAGGCCGGGGGTAGGCCGGGGGTCGGAAGGAGGGGCTCGATGGATTTCGACTTCTTAAAGATCCGCAATCTGCTCGCTGTGGCCGCGGCTTTGGGGGCCGAGTTTCTGATCGCCCATCTGACCGACACGCCGGCCTTCAGCGGACCGACCGGAACCGCGAAATACGGCGCGTTCCTGGTGTTCCTGGTCTTCTTTCTGATCCTGTTCTGGGGCATCGACAAGCTCGTTCGCTGGGCGGCGCGGCGCTGACCGGAGCGCGGGCCGTCAAAGGGCGGCGTCGATTTATGGGGAGGCTGGATCTGTGATGCGCATTGCACCTGTTCGCGCGGCGGCGCGCGCCGTCATGGCGGTTGTCGGCGCCTGGGCGCTCGGGGCCGGCGCGCCCGCGACGGCGCAAGATGTCGGGCGCGACGTCCGCGCCGTCTGCGAGCAGCAGCTCGCGCGCTGCGTCGCCCCGTGCAATTGCCCGAACGGCGATCTGGCCTGCTTGATCCGCTGACGGAGCTACGCGCCGTGTCTGAACGACTTCA
>CAZBIG010000373.1:0-3193 GCA_964491865.1 uncultured Neomegalonema sp.
CCGCCCCCTGCAGCGCGGCGTGCGGCAGGGTCTCGTGGGGGCGCTTATGGGGCGGGGCCCCCCGCTCTTTCGCCGCCCCCCGGGGGCGCCACGCTTCGGCCCAGCGCGCGGCGCACAGGCACCAGCGATCCCCCGGTCGCAGACCTGGAAAGCCGAATTCCGGCCGCGGCGTCGACAGGTCGTTCCCGCGCTGTTTCGAGAACGCCAGGAAGTCTTCGGTCACCACCGCGCACACCGTATGCGCGCCTTGGTCGAGCGGTCCGGTGTCGCAGCATCCGTTGCGAAAGAATCCGGTGAGCGGCGCGGTCGAGCAGGGCTCGAGCGCGCCGCCGAGCACGTTTTCCGACGGGTCGATCTGGGGCGCGCGGGGATCGCTGGGGAACAAGGGGGCCTCCGAACACGTTATCGCGTCGCCACATAGCGTTTCGCCCGCCGCGCGGCTACATGAGCGGCGGCTGATCCTGCGCCAACAAGGAGTCTTCGCATGCGTCTTTCGCGTTCCGCCGCTCGCCTTTCCCGCCGTTCCGTCATGATCGGGGCCGCCGCGCTCGCCGCGCCCGCCGCGTTGTCGAGCGGTCGCGCCGAGGCGAAAACCGCCGCTGAGATCAATTCGGGGGTGAACGAGGCGCTCGAGGAGCTGTTCGCCGTCAATCCGGGCGCGCGCTCTTTGTACAACGACGCCCGCGGCGTGCTCGTGATCCCGGAGATCGTGAAGGCGGGCTTCGTGCTCGGCGGCGCTTACGGCGAAGGGGCGCTTCAGGTGAACCGTCAGATCGTCAGCTACTGGTCCTACGGCGCGGCCTCGGTCGGGCTGCAGATCGGGGCGCAAAAGACCCGTCAGGTGCTGTTCTTCATGACCGAGGATGCGCTCAGCACGCTGCGCTCGGGCGAAAAGGCCGAGGTCGGGGCCGATTTCGAAGTCACCGTGATCGACGCGGGGGCCGAAGCCGCCCTCGACACGACGCAGGCGACCAAGCCGGTCATCGCGATGGTCTACGGCCGTCAGGGCCTGTTGGCGGGCGCGAGCCTCGCCGGCGGCGGCTACACGCGCATCATTCGCTGACGCGCGCGCCCGCCGCGCGCGGGCGGTTTTTCTGCGGCGCGGCCGGGCGGCGACGCTCGGGCGCGCTCAGCGCTTCAACCGGCGGATCAAGCTCGACGTGTCCCAGCGCCCGCCGCCCGACTGTTGGACGTCGGCGTAGAACTGGTCGACCAGAGCCGTCACCGGAAGCGACGCGCCGTTGCGCTTGGCCTCGGTCAGGCAGATCCCGAGATCCTTGCGCATCCAGTCGACGGCGAAGCCGAACTCGAACTCGTCGGCCAGCATGGTTTTGTGGCGATTGTCCATTTGCCACGAGCCGGCCGCGCCTTTCGAGATCGCTTCGATCACGGCCACGCCGTCGAGACCGGCCTTTTGCGCGAAGGCGAGCCCTTCGGCCAGGCCCTGCACCAGTCCCGCGATGCAGATTTGGTTGACCATTTTCGTCAATTGGCCCGCGCCGGCGTCGCCCAGGCGCTTACAGGCTTTCGCATAGGCCGAGATGACCGGCTCGGCCCGGTCATAGGCCGGCTGATCGCCGCCGCACATGACGGCGAGTTGACCGTTTTGGGCCCCGGCCTGGCCGCCTGAAACCGGCGCGTCGATGAAATGAAAGCCCGCCGAATGCGCTTCGCCGTGCAGCTCGCGGGCGATCGCCGCCGACGCGGTGGTGTGGTCGACGAACACCGCGTCCTGGGCCATGGCGCTGAACGCGCCGTCCCGCCCGAGGGTCACCTGGCGCAGATCCGGATCGTCGCCGACGCAGGCCATCACGAATTCCGCGCCGTCGGCGGCCTCGGCGGGGGTTTGCGCCGCGCGGCCGCCATGCTCTTGCGCCCAGGCCTCGGCCTTGGCGGCCGTCCGGTTGTAAACCGCCACCTCGTGACCGGCTTTCTTGAGCCAGCCGGCCATCGGATAGCCCATAACGCCAAGCCCGATGAACGCCGTCTTCGCCATGGGTCCCTCCCGATTTTGATGCGGTCGCGCCGACGGTCCGCGCCGAGCGCGCCCTCTGTCTAGCGGATTGAGCGTCGGCGACAATCGCTCGGGCGCGGTTTCGCGGCTTTTCGGCCCGCTGGCGCGGGCGTCTTTCGCGTCGGCGCGCCGCGCGCCGCCTTGTCGTTCCGTCGACGGCGACAATCTCCTACACACGGTCGCGTCGGCGCGGGGATGCGCCGGCGGCGATCGGGCGGAACGATCAAGGGGGGCGAAATGGCCGGCGTCTGGCGATGGATCAAGCGCGTCTTGATCGCTCTGGCGGTGATCCTGGTGGTCGCCTCGGGCCTCTTCTACACGCTGCTCAGCCGCTCGTTGCCGAGCTACGCGGGCGCTTTCACCGTGGCCGGGCCCACGGCGGAGATCGAGATCCTGCGCGACGCCCGGGCCGTGCCGCATATCTTCGCGAAAACCGAATACGACGTGTACTACGCGCTCGGCTTCGCCCACGCGCAGGACCGTCTGTGGCAAATGGAGCTGCGCCGGCGGATCGCGCAGGGCCGGGTGACCGAGCTTGCCGGGCGGCTCGGGCGGCTGGCCGGCGCGCAGGAAGCGCTCATCAAGGTCGACCTCGCCGCGCGCACGGTCGATCTCTACGGCCACGCCGAGCGCTCGCTGCAATACCAGTCGCCCGCCACCCTCCGCGCGCTCCAGGCCTATGCGGACGGCGTCAACGGGTGGCTCGAGATCGTGGACCGAGACGCGCTGGGCGGCGGCGCGCCGGAGCTGTTCATGCTGGGCGCCACCGTCGAGCCGTGGCGGCCGGCGGACAGTCTGGCCGCCTTCAAGCTGCTGGCGGCGTCGCTGTCGGTGTCGTTCTTTTCCGAGCTGAACCGCGGCCGCTATTTGATCGCGCTCGGCCCGGAGCGCACGGAAGACCTGTTTCCCGACGCGCATGGCGAGCCGGTGATGGCGCTGCCGCCCTTCTCGGCGCGTCGCGACGCGGCCCGCGACGAGACCCTTCGCCCGGGGGGCGCGGCGTCGCCGGATCCGGCGCCCGCGGCTTTGGCCGAGGGCGTCGCGCCCGTGCGGTCCTGGGCGGCGATGGGGCGCGAGCTCGGCGCGCCGATCCTGGCGGATCAGGTCGCGCGGCTCGCGGTAGCCGCGCGCTTAGCGGGGGCCTCGGACGCCTGGGCCGCGGCCGGGGCGCGCCCGGCG
>CAZBIG010000374.1:0-3188 GCA_964491865.1 uncultured Neomegalonema sp.
GGCGCTGATCGGCGGCGCGGCCGGCCTGCTCGGCGCGGCGGGCGGCGTTTCGGCGGCGCCGGCGCTCGCCGCGAGCTGCGCCGTCGCGGGCGCCGCCACGCTGTCGCTGCTGCTCGCGCGCTACGCCGCGGTGTTCTGGACGTTGGCGGACGAGCCGTCGCTCAGCCGCGCCTTCGCTCGGGCGCGCGCGCTCTCGGCCGGCCGGCGCGGCGGCGGCGCGTTGGTTTTCGCCCTCGCCCTCGGCGTCGCGGGCCTGATCCAGCCGATCGTCAGCACGGCGCTGCTGTTGCTCGTCGACCCGATCTCGAGCCCCGAGCGCGGCCCCTACGAGGTCGAGCTGGTCTTCGCCATTCTCGCTGCGCCGAGCCTGCTCACCGCCATGATGCTCGGCGCGGTGTCGGCCTGCTACGCTCGGCGGCTCGCCGCCCTCAGCCAAGGCGCGCGCGCCCATGATTTGGCCGCGGTTTTCGACTAGCCGACCTCGGGCGGCGCAAGCTTGAAGCGGCGACCGTCAACCCGGGCCGGTTCGGGGCGCCCGTCTTCGCGCGGCGCGCCCCAGGGGGCGGCATGAGAGGGGCCGAGCCATGACCGAAAGCGGTGATCAGATCGCCACGCAGGCCGAGCGCCCCCCGCTGGGGATCATCGATCTGATCGGCGCGACGTTCCGGAGTTTTTTCGCGCGGTTCGGGCTGATCTTCGCGCTGGCCTATCTCGCCGCGCTCGCGGTGCTCGCGATCAACAGCCTGCTGATCGGACCGCTCGCGCTGGGCGCGCTCGATCCAGACGCGTCGGAGCAGGCTGTGCTCGAGCTGTTCTCGACAGCCGACGGCATGGCGCGTTTTTTCGCGGTCTCGCTCATCACGCCCGCGATCGGCTTCAGCCTGTCGAACGCGCTGATCGCGCTCGCCGCCTATGACGCGCAAGCCGGCCGCCCGGCGCGTCTCGGCCGCTACCTGGCCACGGCGCTTAGCCATCTGCCGGCGATCATCGTCCTGTCTCTGGTGGTCAGCGTCTTGGGCTGGATCGGGTTCGCCGCGCTGATCGCGCCCGGTCTCTGGATCTTCGCGGTTTTCGCAGTGACGGCCCCGGCGATCGTGATCGAGCGGGCGGGCTTCGGCGCGCTCGGCCGCAGCGCCGCGCTGACCCGGGGCTATCGATGGCCGATCGTGGGCGCGATCCTGCTGCTCGGGCTGATCGCGCTCGCGCTGAACGCCGCGTTCGAGTTCGGCCTGTCGCCGCTTCTGCTCGAAATCGGCGAGCCCTGGCTGATCGCCGCGATCGCCGCCGCGACCGCGGCGCTGACGCTCGGCGTCTCCGGAGCGTTCGTCGCGACGCTGTACGCGCGGCTGCGCGAGATCCGAGACGGCGCGACGCCCGAAGCCCTGGCCGCCGTCTTCGACTGACCCGACCGCTTAATCGGTCAGCGCCGCGACCCGGCCGCGGGGGCGGATCTCGTCGACGATGCGTCGGATCACCGGCATCGCCTGCGCGCGCGCCATGCCGGGCCGGACCCGCGCGTCATAGAGCAATCGGATCAGATACTCGTCGTGACGGGTGAAATAGGCGAACTCTTCATCATCGTTCGCCAGCGACGGCCGCACGTCCGGATGGTCGTTCGGCATGCCGAAGCTTTGCACGATTTCTTCGTGGAAGCATGATCCGCGCATCACGCCGCCGATTTCGCCGCTGATGAAGGCGAAGGCGAAATCGATCACATGGTCCTCGTCGGAAAAGGTCTCCGCCCCGCAATTGACCTGCCCGTCGATCCAGGCCTTGAGAAACAGCTGCGAGACCGGCGCGTTTTGGCGACGGAGCACCGCCAGCAAGCCGCGCCGTTCTTCGGGCGGCAGCACGAACACGAAAAAGTTCGGGTCCTCCCGGTCGGTCGCCGCCCGCACGTCCAGGCCGGTCAAGCCGCCGAGGCGGCGGAACAGGGCGTCGATCTCGGCCTTGTCGCCCGGCCGCCCGCGCTCGACCACCACCTTGTACCGCACCGGTCCGGCCCATTTGCGGATCCGCGGCGCGCCGTCCTGAAAGCCCGACGGCAGCCCCGGTTCGCGGTCGAAATGCGTGCGCTCGAAATTGCGCGCCAGAACCCGATTGTCGAAGGGCGCGTCGCGCGGGGCCACGTCAGTGCGTAAAAAGCCCTTGGCGCGCAGCTCCGCTTCGTAAGCGGTCATCTCGCGCGACCAGTTATAGCCCGGCGCGGCGCAGGCCCCCAACAGGCCGAGCGTCGCGGCGGCGCCGATCAGCGCCCGCGCGCGCCCGCCGCCTGTCGGGCGCGCCGTTAGGGTCTGGTTGGAGTGGCTCGTCATCCCGCCTCGTCGCCTTGCTCGTCTCGGGCCCCGCGCTCTGCGCTCAGCCGCGACGCTACCCGTTTCGGCCGCCGGCGACGACGCTCTTTACGGCGTCCGACCGAAAAAGGCCGAGGCGCGCCGGCGGCGCCGTCGGGGCGGCGGGGCATGCCAGCTTCGTGCCGCGGGCGACAGGGCGTTTGACCCCGGTCATGGGGCGCGCGTCGGCGCTGCGGCAGTCAAGCCGCGTCTCCGCCCGCCCCGGCCCGCGCCCCCGCTCGCGCGCGGGCCGCGCCTGACCGAAAGCGCCCCGATGCCCGACCAGATCCTGACCCTGAACGCCGGCTCGTCCTCGATCAAATTCGCCCTGTTCGACCGGGCGCAAAGCCCGGGCGCCGACCCCGACGAACGTCTGCACGGCCAGATCGAGGGGATCGGCGCGACCCCGCGCCTGGTGGTCGGCGACGCCGCGCGCGCGCTGCCCGAGGGCGCCGACCACGCCGCCGGCCTCGCGGCGCTGCTCGACTGGCTGCGCGGGGCCGAGCCCGAGGCGCGCGTCGCCGCGGTCGGCCACCGGGTGGTGCATGGCGGCCCGCGCTACGCCGAGCCGCTCGAGCTCGACGCGGCCGCGCTCGAGGCGCTGGCGGCGTTTTCGCCCTTCGCCCCCCTGCATCAGCCCCACAATCTGGCCGGCGTGCGCGCGGCGCAGGCCGCCTTTCCGGACGCGCGCCATGTCGCCTGCTTCGACACCGCGTTCCACCGCCACCACCCGTGGGAGAACGACGTCTTCGCCCTGCCGCGGCGCTTCTACGACGAGGGGGTGCGCCGCTACGGCTTTCGTGGACTGTCCTACGAATACGTCTCGCGACGGCTGCGCGAGATCGCGCCCCATCA
>CAZBIG010000375.1:0-3186 GCA_964491865.1 uncultured Neomegalonema sp.
GGGCCAGGCGGCGGGCCAGGGGGCGGGCCAGGGGGCGGGCCAGGCGGCGGGCCAGGGGGCGGGCCAGGGGGCGGGCCAGGCGGCGGGCCCGGCGGCGGCCGGCGCTAATCAAGCGGAACCGGCATGGCGACGACGCGCCTTTTCCGCGGCCTCGCCCGCGTCGCGCGCGCCTTGATCGGGCCGACGCGCACCGGTCTTGCGGCGGCCCTGGTCGTGGTCGCGCTGGTCGCGTGGAAACCGCAGCCTCTGCTCGATCTGGACAATGCGGTGTTCGACGCGTTCCAGCGCTTGGCGCCGCGGCCGCCTCTGGCCGAATCGCCGGTGCGGGTGATCGCGATCGACGCCGAATCGCTGCGACGCCAAGGCCAGTGGCCGTGGCCGCGCACGGATATCGCCCAGCTCTTGCGCACTCTGCGGGTGCTCGGGGCCGCCTCGGTGGCGTTCGACCTCGTCTTCGCCGAACCGGACCGCACCTCGCCCGAACGCGTCGCGGACCGGCTGCGCCAGAACGCCCCCGACCTCGCCGAAGCGCTCCGCCGGTTGCCCGCGCCGGACCATGACGCGCGCCTCGCCGCCGAGATCGCGCGGTCGCCGACAGCGCTGGGCGTCTTCCTCACGCGCGCGGGTTCGGTGCCGCCCCACGCGGAGCGCCAGACCCAGCCCGGCTATCCGGCCGGCTTCGCCTTCGCCGGCGGCGACCCGCGCAGCGCGCTGATCCGCTTTGGCCCGGCGCAGCGCAACCTGCCGGCGCTCGAACGAGGCGCCGCGGGCGTGGGCTCGATCAGCCTGGCCCGGCGGCGCGGCGGCGTCGTCAGATCCGCGCCGCTGCTGGCGCTCAGCGAGGACGCCATCGCGCCGGCGCTCTCGGTCGAGGCGCTTCGGGTGGCGCTGGGCGAACGCAGTTATTTCGTGCGCGCGTCCGGCGCCCAGGGCGAGGCGGCCTGGGGCTCGCCCACCGCCTTGGTCGAGCTGCGGATCGGGCCCTACGCCGCCCCGCTGACGCGCGCGGGCGAGATCTGGGTGCGGTACGCCGCCGAGCCGTCGAGCGCGCCTCTGCCCGCCTGGCGCCTGCTCGACCCCGACGCGGACCGGGATTGGCTGCGAAGCGAGATCGCGGGCCGCGTCATCCTGATCGGGGCGACGGCGCCGGGATTGCGCGATCTGGTCGCCACGCCGCTGCGGGACGAGACGCCGGGCGTGCTCGTGCACGCGGAGATTATCGAGCAGATCGTTCAGGGCGACTTCCTGCGGCGCCCGGACTGGATCGAGGGGGCCGAGTTTCTGGCGACCCTGGTGATCGGCGTCGCTGTGGCCCTGTCGGTGGCGCGCCTGGCGCCGGCGGGCGCGGGCCTGCTGGTGCTGGCCGCGATGGCCGCGAGCGCAGCCGCCTCCTGGCGCGCGTTCGAGGTCGAGGGGCTGCTGCTGTCGCCGGCCGGTCCGATCCTCGCCGCGATCGCCGCCGTCGCGGGCGCGGGCGCCGTGCGCTTCGCCCAAAGCGAGCGTCAGCGCCGCGTGGTGCGCGCCCAGTTCGAGAACTTCGTGTCAGCCGAGATCGTCGAAGAGATCGCCGCCAATCCCGAACGCTATCTGACGCCGAGCGGCGAGGTGCGCGACCTGTCGCTGATGTTCGCCGACATTCGCGGGTTTTCGCAACTGTCCGAGGGGCTCGACCCCGAGACCCTGATCGCGCTGTTGAACGACGTGCTGACCCCGATGGCCGAGGCCGTGATCGAGGAGGGCGGCACCGTCGACAAGTTTATCGGAGACGCGCTGATGGCGTTCTGGAACGCGCCGCGCGCGACGCCGGACCATCCGGACAGGGCGTTGAGCGCCGCTCTGCTGCTGCAACACCGCGTCGACGCGCTGAACGTCGATTTCGCCGCCCAAGGCCGCCCGGCGATCCGCGTGGGCGTCGGCGTCAACACCGGGGCCTGCAGCGTGGGGGCGATGGGCACCCGCCGTCGGCTCGACTACAGCTGCATCGGCGATCCGGTGAACCTGGCCGCGCGCCTCGAGGGGCTGACCCGCGCCTATCGGGTGCCGATTTGCGTTGGCGACGCGACCGCGTCGCTGGTGTCGCCCGAGCGGTTCGCGCTGCTCGAACTCGATCGGATCCGGGTGAAGGGGCGCGCGCGGCCGGAACGGGTGTTCGCGCTGATCGGCGGGGTCGACGCGGCGCGAGACCCGGCCTTCGAACGGCTGACCGGTCAATTCCGCTACGCGCTCGGCCTGTATCACGCCCGCGCCTGGGATCGCGCGACCGAAGGCTTCGCCGCGGCGGCGCGCACCCGTGTGGGCGGGTTCGATCCTGCGGGCCTCTGCGAGGCGTTTCAGACGCGGATCGCGGCGTTCCGCGACCAACCGCCGGCGCCGGACTGGGACGGCGTTTGGCGCGCTGAAGAGAAATAGCCGCCCCCCGCCTGCGGCGCGGACCGGGCTGTGATCTGGTTCACCCGCGCGCCGGGCGCGAGCGTGATAAGACGCACAGCACGGTTGCGACTGCGGGCGGGGCGGGACTAGCGACATGAGGCGCGATGGCGAAAGCGCTTGCGTCATGACTGCGCGATGACATCCTGGGGCTGAAGAACAGACGCGTGATCCAAGGATCGCCGTCGCCTCCCCTCCCCCCTAAAGGCTCGACCGCAATTGGGGTCCGCGTTCGGCGCGCTGTCTCAGGGAATTTTGTCAAATGCCGATTGGGCCGAACGACTATCCAAACGAAGCCTATAGCGCGCTGCTCTTGATTACCTGGCTTATCTTAAAGCATTTTTTGTGTGACTTTGTCTTTCAGTCGGAATTTCAATTGAAACACAAAGGGCAATACGGTCACTCGGGCGGCTTGACGCATATGGCGATCCATGGGGCTGGATCGGCGCCGCTGTTCTTCTTGACGTCAGCGCATTTCTCTCTCGTCGCGGCGGTGATCATCGCGGAGCTCGCCATTCATTACCATGTCGACTGGGCGAAACAGCAGCTTGGCGCGCGGCTCGGTTGGACGCCGAATCGCCCCGCCTTTTGGATCGCGATCGGGGCCGATCAGCTTGCGCATCAGGCGACTTATGTGGCGATGGCCTTTGCGCTCAGCGGCGCGGTCTGATCCCGCCGGCGCGCGGCCGGTCGGACCGATGGTGCCCGCTGCCGGACTCGAACCGGCACGGCCGAAGCCTGCGGATTTTAAGTCCGCTA
>CAZBIG010000376.1:0-3172 GCA_964491865.1 uncultured Neomegalonema sp.
GGCAGAGCTGGAACCAGTCGCGGCAGGTGATGCGGTTGCCGGTCCAGTTGTGAAAATACTCATGGGCCACCACGCTCTCGATCAGTTCATAATCCCGATCTGTCGCCGTTTCCGGGCTGGCGAGCACGTATTTCGAGTTGAAAATATTTAGGCCTTTGTTCTCCATCGCGCCCATGTTGAAGTCGTCGACGGCCACGATCATGAACAGGTCCAGGTCGTACTCGAGGCCGTAGGCGTCTTCGTCCCACTTCATCGCGCGCTTGAGCGACTCGAGCGCGAAGCCGGTCTTGCCCTCGTCGCCCGGGCGGGTGAACAGCGCCAGGTCGACCCGACGGCCCGATCGGGTGGTGAAGGCGTCGTTCGACGCCGACAGCTCGCCGGCCACCAGCGCGAACAGATAGGCGGGTTTCGGGTGCGGGTCGCGCCAGACCGCGTAATGGCGGCCGTCGGGCAGCGCGCCCTGCTCGACTGGATTGCCGTTCGACAGCAGCGTGGGATAGGCGGCTTTGTCGGCCTCGATCCGAACCCGAAAGCGCGCCATCACGTCCGGGCGGTCGAGGTAATAGGTGATCTTGCGAAAGCCTTGCGCCTCGCACTGGGTGCAAAACATGTCGCGCGACATGTAGAGCCCCTCGAGCGCCGTGTTGTTCTTGGGGTCGATCTCGGTCTCGCAGCTCCACACGAAGCGCGGGCCGGGCAGATGGTCGGCCGAGACCGTCAGCCCCTCGGCGTCGTCGACCACGGCGTTCGGGGGCAGCGCGCGCCCGTCGATCGACGCCGACAGCCGCCTCAGCGCGCGCCCGTCCAGCCTGAGCGGCGGCGGCGCGTCCGAGGCCGCGCGCTCGGGGTTCAGCCGCAAGCTGAGCGCGGCGCGCACGCGCGTGCGCGTCGGATGCAGTTCGAAGGTGAGCTCGGTCTCGTCGATCAGCCAGTCCGGCGGCCGGTAGTCCGCCAGCCGCACGGGGGCTAAGGCCGGGGCGGCGTCTTCGGGACGAAGGGACATGCGGACCTCGCGATTGCGCGTCGGAAGAAAGGGCTGACGATCCCGCCGAAGGTCGAGCGCGCCGCCATGGCCCCCTGCTATAGCCCGAGGCGGAGGACGGCGCATCTGTCGCGCGCGTTCAGCTGAATAGCGCGGCTTTCAGGCGTTTCAGCGCGCTTTCCTGCTCGATCGCCGCTTTGTGCGTTTCGAGATCGGCGAGGTCGGCGTCGATTTCGCGCATCCGCGCGGCCAGGCCGTCGCGCTCGACTTTCGCGCGCAGCAACGCCACGTCGCCCCGGGCCGCCGCCGCGGCCTTGTCGAGCGCGGCGACTTGCTTTTCGAGCCGGGCGCGCTCGGCCCGGTCGGCTTCCAGCAGGGCCTCGAACAGCACCGCGTCGAGCGCGGGCACGGCGGTCGGCCCGGCCAGGGTGTGGATCGCCGCCTCGCGCCGCCGCAGCGGGGGGCGAGGCGCCTTCGGGCGCGACTTATGCGGGGCGCGGGTCGTCTCGGATGGCGGCGCCGTCGGCGGGGGCGCGGCGGGGGCCGTTGCGAGGGCCGGGTCCTGCGTCTGCGGCGCGCTGTCGGGGCGCGATCGGGCCGCCCCCGGCTCGCCCCCCGGTTCGCCCCCCGGTGCGCCTCTCGGTTCGCCTCTCGCCTCCGCCGCCGGCTCGGGGGCCGGTTTCGGGGCGGCCGCGGCTTTTTCGGACGCCGGGGCCCGCGCCGGGGCCGGGATCGGATCGGCGCTCAGGGGCGGCGGCAGCTGTTCGGCCGCAAGCCCGAGCGGGCCGATCGGATCGCGTCGATGGCGCAGGCGCAGTTCGGCGTTGTGCGCCCGAAACGCCCGATCCTCGATCGAGCGCCAGCTTCCCTCGACCAGATCGACGATCACGCGGCGCATGGCGATCCGGCCGTCCGTCGCGCCGACCAGCAGATGCTCGTTCACCGCGAACACGCCGCCGCGGCGCGCCGACAACCGCCACCGCGGCGCGCCCTCGCTGACCTCGGGCGGCTCCTCGGACGCCGGCCGCGCGGCCGCCCATCCGCGCAGCAGCACCAGAGTCTCGGGCGCGATGTCGAAATCGGCGGCGGCTTCGGCGATCAAGCGCTCATGCAGCGCGCGCATGGCGGCCGCGTCGGGGCGGCCCTGATCGATCGCGGCCAGGTTTTGCACCAGGCGCGTGCGGAACGCGTCGACCTCGTCGAGCGCCTCGTCCTGACTTTCCTGCGCGGTGAAGCGCAGATGCAGCCACAGCCCCAGCGCGACCATGACGCCGAGGAAGCCGCCGACCCCGACCGCCGGGCCGAACGCCCAGCCGAGGCCGGCCGCGCCCAGCGCGATCACGGCGGTCGCCGCGACGCCCCAGAGCTTCAGGCGGCGGACGGCCGCCAGCCGCGCGCCGAGATCGATCAGGCGTTCGGCGTCGAGCGCGTCGATCAGGCGTCGATCGGGCCGGTGAAAAAAATCCCAGCGCGGCCGGGCCGCTTCGGGCAAGGCCGCGCGCTCGGCCACGTCGCAGCGGATCCGGTCCGCGCCGACGCCGTCGGAGACGAAAATCTGGTGCAAAAACGGGTCGACGGCCCGCTCGCGCGGCTTTTGCCGGCGCGCCGCTTCGAACCAAGCCTCGACGCTCGGCGGCGCCGGCGCGGCCTTGCCCGGCGCGGGGGGCGGCGTCGCCGACCCGTCGCGCGGCGCCGACGGCGCGGCGCCTTCGCTCGTTTCCCGCTTGGCCATGTCGCCCCCGCTGTCCCTGTCCGCGGCCCCCGACGCCTTCGCCCGTCGCATACCGCGTTTCGGCGAAGGGGCCAGAGCTTAGAGCGGTCTCAGAACGCTGTGACGGCGTTTCGGGCTCATTTCGCGGCGGATTGGTGACGCAGGATCGCCGAGATCTCGTCCAACAGGGCGAGCCGGGCCTTTTTCATCTCCTCGAGGTGGAAATCGTCGGTGGGCTCGACGTCGGTTTCAGCGCGGTGGATTTCGCGGTTCAGCTTGTGATGCTCGTCGGCCAGGCGCGCGAAATGGGCGTCGGACATTTTCAGCCGGTGGATCGCGTCGATCGCGTCGGGGAACAGCTCGGGCAGCTCGTGCGGGGTGTGGCTCATGGGCCGATCCTCTGATGGGCGCGCAGGCGCGGGGCGGCGGCGACCGCCGGTCGATCCGTTCTGCGGCGCCGCGCCGGGCGGACCCTTGCG
>CAZBIG010000377.1:0-3169 GCA_964491865.1 uncultured Neomegalonema sp.
GGCCTTGCGCGCGGTCGCCGCCGTCGCCGCGACCCGCGAGGCGGCCGACCGGGCGGCGCGGTCGACGGCGCTGGCGGCGGTGCGCGCGATCCTGCGCCGGATGCGCCCGGTCTTGGCCGAGCGCGGGGTCGTCGAGGAGATGACGGCGGCGGCCGAACCTCTGATCGCCGCGCATGCGGACGAGCCCATGACGATCAGGGTGTCTCCCGACGCGGCGGCCGCCGTCGAGCGGCGGCTGGCGGCGAAGCGCGGTCCGAACGCCGCGCCGCGGGTCGAGGCCGATCCGAGCCTGCGCGGGGCGCGCTCCGAGCTGCGCTGGCGCGACGGCTTGGCGCGGATCGACGTCGAGGCGGTCGTCGAGGCGGCGCTCGCCGCGCTCGACCGCGCCGAACCGCCCGAACCGACTGAAGCGCCCGAAGCGCTTGAACCGCCGCCGCCCGCGCCTGCGCCGCGCGCGAGCGAGTGGCCCGCCCCTTCACCCGCCCCTTCACCCGCCCCTTCGCCCACCCGTTCGACCGCCCGCCATCCTGAAAGCGAGACCCCGGACCATGACCTCTGAGACCGAAGAGCCCGAAACCGACGCCGCCGACGCGCCGCGTCTGGACGCCGACCCCGGGCGGGACGCCGCCTTCGACGCCGACGACGCGGCCCCGGAGCTGAAGCGTCGCGACAACTCGACCGAGGGCCGCCATCGTCGGGCGATCTTCAGCGTCCCGGTGCAGGTGGTGATCTCGGTGGGCCGCACCGAGCCCTCGATCGGCGAGCTGCTGAACATGAAGCGGGACACGCTGCTGCCGCTCGACACCAAGGTCGACGATCCGGTCGACATCATGGTGGGCAAGCGCGTGATCGCGCGCGGCGAACTGCAGGAGCTCGAAGACGGCGACGGCCGCCTGGGCGTGCGCCTGACTGAGATCGTGGATCTGAGCGAGCCGTTTTAAGCGCTCGCGTCCTCTAGAGAGGCTCCGCCCATGGCGTCCGCCGCCCTTTCGCCCCCGTGCTCGCGCGACCGCGCCGGGCGCGCCGAGACCGATGCCGCCGCGCGCTGCGGGGCCGCGGCGATGTCCGCGCCGCTCGCGCCCGGCGAGGCGCCCGCCCTGGGGCGTCCGATCGCGCCCCGAACCGCGCCCCGACTCGCTTGCCAAATCGCTTGCCAAATCGCGCGTCGGGTCGCGACGCCCGCGACGGGGTTCTCGGCGACGGTTTCGGCGACGGTTCTGGCGACGGTGTTGGGGCTGCTCGTTTTGCTCGCGCCGGCCCCCGCCGCCGCGCAGGAGATCTCGATCGATCTCGGCGAGGGCCAGACGCTGACCGGGCGCGCGGTCCAGCTGTTTTTGCTCATCACGGTGCTGAGCCTCGCGCCCGGGATCGCCGTGATGGTCACCTGCTTTCCGTTTATGGTCACCGTGCTGTCGATCCTGCGCCAGGCGCTCGGTCTGCAGGCGGCGCCGCCCAACATGCTGATCGTCAGCCTTGCGCTGTTCCTGACCTATTTCGTCATGGAGCCGACTTTCAGCCAGGCTTGGGTCGACGGCATCCAGCCGCTCATTGACGGGCGTCTTCAGCCCGAAGAGGCCTTCGGTCCGATCTCCGAGCCGTTCCGGGCGTTCATGACCGCCCGGGTCGATCCGGACACGCTGGCCGAGCTGCTGGCGGTGGCCCCGGGACGCGCCCCTGCGCCGGGCGAGCCGCCGCCGCTGTCGGTGCTGACCCCGGCGTTCATGTTGTCGGAAATCGAGCGGGCGTTCGAAATCGGCTTCATGATTTTCTTGCCCTTTTTGGTGATCGACTTGGCCGTCGCCTCGATCCTGATGGCGATGGGCATGATGATGGTGCCGCCCTCGGTGGTGGCGCTGCCCTTCAAGCTCGCTTTCTTCGTCATGGCCGACGGCTGGACGCTGCTGGCGAGCGCGCTGGTGACGGGATACGCGACATGAGCATGAGCAAACTGACCGGTCCGGCGGCCGAGCGGCTGATGGAGCGCCGCCGCCGGCGGATGGCGCCGCCGCCCTCGGCGCCGAGCGACCTGACCCCGCCGCAAAAGGCCGCCGTCATCTTGTCGGCGCTCGGCCCCGAAGGCGCGGCGCCGGTGTTGCGCAGCCTGTCGGAAGACGAGGTGCGGACCTTCGCGCGGGCCTCGTCGGAGATCCGCGAGCTCAGCCGCGAAACGGTCGAGGCGGTGATCCAGGAGTTTCTCGACGGCCTCGAGGACGACGGCCTGACCATGACCCCGGACCGGCTGAAACGGTTGCTGGGCAGCATCATGAGCGAGGACGCCATCGAGCGCATCCTCGAGGACATGCACGACACCGACACAAGGTCGATCTGGGAGAAGCTCTCGCAAACCGAGCCCGGCGAGCTGGCGGCGTTCCTGTCCCGCGAGCATCCGCAGACCGCGGCGGTGGTGCTGTCGCGGATCCGCCCGGATCGCGCCGCGCGGGTGATGATGAAGTTCGAACAGGATTTCGCCGACGAGGTCGTGATCCGGCTGTCGAAAGTGGCCCAGCTCGCGCCGTCGGTGATGGAGGCCGTGCGCGATGCGATCGAAGGCGAGTTCCTGCGCTCGGCCCGGCAGAAGAAGTCGAAGCGCAAGCCGGACGAATTGTTGGGCTCGATCTTCAACTATATGACGAACGATAAGCGCGACGTGTTCCTGAACAATCTCGAGCAAACCTCGCAGCCTCTGGCGCAGGCGGTGCAGCGCAAGATGTTCACGATTTCGGATGTGCCGAAGCGTGTCGATCGCTCGAACGTGTCCACGATCCTGCGCGAGCTCGAGAACGACGTGCTGATCAAGGCGCTCTGCCTGTCGAAGAAAAACGCGCCCGAAACCTTTGATTTCATTTTGGGGAACATTTCGAAGCGTCTGGCCGAGCAGCTGCGCGAATCGGTCGCCGATCTGGGCGACGTGAGCGCGAAAGACGGCGAAGAAGCGCAGTTCGAGATGATCAATCTGATCCGGCGGCTGGCCGAGCGCGGCGTCATCACGCTGATCACCCCGGACGACGAGGATGAGCTCGACGAATTCTGACGCCCCCGTGCGCCCAAAAGGGTTGCGGGCGGCCCGCTAAGGGGGGGAGCGGCCGGAAGGGGCGTCGAGACCCATCCGGCCGCCCGGGTCACGGGGCCGCCGGGCGCGCGTCGCGGCCCCCGGGGGCTGGGGGCGGCG
>CAZBIG010000378.1:0-3158 GCA_964491865.1 uncultured Neomegalonema sp.
GTCGGACGCGCGGCCGGACGGCGCCCCGCGCGCCTCCTCGAGCGGGGCGCCGAACGGATCCGCGCCCCCCGCCGCGGCGGACCAGCCGTCGCCCCAATCCCCGCTTCCCGCCTCGGCGGCGGCGCCGGACCCGCGGTCCACCGACCGGTCGCGCGCGCCAGCTCGGTCGACCGCGGGTCCGGCTGGGCCCGTCCGAGCGCCGCCGCCGCGCCGATCCGACGGAGCGGCGCGCGAGAGCCTTTCGGCGAACCGGCGATGCGGCGCGATCATCAACCCCTCCCCGCCTCAACGCCCGCCGGTCGCGCCGACATAGCGGAAATGATGGCAGCCGATCACCAGATCGTCGCCCGGCGCGAACAGAGCCGGCGTCCCTGGCGCATAAGGCTCCAGCGCGTCGCCGTCCGCCAGCCGCGCGATCGCGAGCCCGCGGTCGGCCACCAGCTCGATATCCGCCCCGCCGATTCGCGTCATCCGCACGCCGGCGTGCGCCAGGCTCCAACTGGCCAGCCCCACCGTCTCGGGCAGGCCGGTCAGGGTGCGCCCCGGCAACGTCGCCCCGGCGCAGGCGTCGAGCCAGTCGAGATTGAGCGCCGTCTCCAAATCGCTGCGCCGCGGGGTGACGAACTGCCGATCCGCCCCGCCGAGCGCGATGTACCCGAGCGCCTCGCGGGCCTGCAGACGGATGCGCCACAGGCGCCGGGCGTCCTCGAGCAAGCCCGATCCGGCCGAGCGGCCCGCAGCCCCCGACGGCGCCGCCGCGCGGTGGCGCAAGGGGCGGTTGAACAGCGTCTGGCGCGGACCAAGACGCAGCTCGTCGCCTTCGTCGAACAGCCCCGCCTCGTCATGTTTGGCGCGGTTGTAAAGCCGCGCGACCGCGCCCGAGCCCGACCCGAATCGGCCGTGCGGGCCGCTGGCGACGGCCCAGGCGCGCTCGTCCAGCGGCGCGGCGCTCAGACGGCCGAGCCGCGTGAAATCGATCCACCAGCGCCGGATCGCCGAAAACGCCCCGGTCTCGGGCAGGATCAACCCCTCGAAACTGAAATGCGGCCGATCGACCGGCGGCCGGCGCGACAGCCCGCCCACCCGATCGTCGGTGCGGATCCGACAATAGGCTTCGGCCCGGCCCGACGCGTCGCGGATCGCGACCAAGGTTTCGCCCGGGTCCTGCGGATCGGGCGGCGCGACCTCGGCCGAGTAGGCCCGCGCCGCGTCGAAGCGGGCGGGGCCGACGGGCCGAATTCGAAAGCCCGGCGCGTCCTCGTCGGAGAAGCGGCCGAAGAAAAACACATGGTCTTCCGGAAGCAGGCCGGGTTCGGCCACCGCCGGCGCATGGCGCAGCGCCGAAGAAAAGGCGAGCCCGCTCTGCCCCCGATACAGCGCCGCCGGCCGCTCGCCCTCGGGGTCGCCCAGCCGCAGCGGCGACCAGCGGCCCGGGGTCTCGTCCATCGGCGAGGCGGGCGCGAGCTCGATCGCGCCTTCGGGGCGGGCGTCGTCCTCGGGCAGAAAGACGCCGAAGCCGAATTGCACCCGAAGACGCACGCTGTCGGGCGCGAGAGGGTCTTGGAAAAAAGCGATCCGCGGCGGGCGCGCCGACAGGGCGCCGAAAGCCTGCTCATAGGCTTGGCGCAGATTGTTCTCGACGGTCAGCATCTGTTGGCCGGCCGCCCGCGTCGACAGGACGATATGCTCGAAGGGCAGCGCGCGGGCGGCCGCGTCGGCGGTCTCGCCGTCGAGCTGTTCATAGCGGGTGTAGGGGTGCGCCTCGATCAGCGCGCGCAGACCGGGGAACTCCTCGCCCTCCTCCTCGTCCTCGGCCTCGAGCGCCGGGGGCGGCCGCAGATCGGCGGCGGCGGGGCGGAAGCGCAAGCGCGGCGCGAAGCCCGCCGACCCGCGCCACAGCAGCGCGGCGTCGTAGGGATTGTCCACGTCGCCATAGGCGCGGTTGACCAGGATCCGCGCGGTCAGACGGTCGCCGTCGAGCGGCGTTGTGAAGGCTCCTAAACGGGCCACGGCGTCTCCCCTCGACGGGCTTGTCCTTCAACGGGCGGCGCTTCGATCCGCGCCCCCGGCGGGCCTCGGCGCCGCGACGCTCCCCGGACCGCCGTCCGAGCGCCGGCGTGTTCGGGGCCGGCGCCGCGTCAGCGCCATTCGGCCCGATCGTAGACGATCAGCCGCGCCCGCACCGGCACGTCGCGTTCGGCGTCGAAATACCCGAAGGTTTCGCAATCCACCACGAATTGCTCGTCGCCCCCGGCCGCCAGCCGCAGCACCGCGCGCCGCACCGGCCCGAGCTCGCGCAGGCCGCGGGCGGTCTCGGACCAGATCTCGCCCTCGCCCTGAGACATCGGGCTCAGCAGCCGGACGTAGCCGATAAAGACCCCCTCGCGTCGAAACAGGTGCCGCAGGCTGGCGGCGGCCAGCGACAACCCGAAGCGCAGATCGCGCCACTCGCGGAAGGTCGGGTAATAGGCGGCCGCCAGCGCCTCGGCGCGCAGCAGATCGTGCGGCCAGTCCTGCTGCACCAGATCGGCGCGCACCCGTTCGCCGCGCTCGAGCCGCGCGGCGCGCAGGCCCGCCAGCCGGCGCAGCGCCTCCTCCAACCGGGTCTCGCGCGCGAAATCGGCGAAATCGGGGTCGGCGCGCAGCGCTTGGCCGGCGCCGCGGATGGCGCGGCCCGCTTCGGCGATCAGGTCCCAGGCGGCGTCTTCGGCGGCGCCGGCGCTCGCGTTTCGGCCGCTCCCGCCAAGCCGCGCCTGGGCCGTCTCGAGCTCGCGCCGCTGCGCCTCGACCACGTCGCCCAGCCGGGTGAGATACCCGATCGCGCCGTCGGCGGTCTCTTCGCTCAGCCCGAAGCGCTCTCGAAAGAAGCCGAACAGTTTCTCAGCCTCGTCGAGGCGATCGCGAACCTCGTCCGACAGCGGCCCGTGCGTCGGTCGGAGCGGCGCGGCCCGGGCGCCGTCGTCTTCGGGTCCGCTCCACCGCGGATCAAAGCCCGGTTCCGGACCGTCCGGCGCTTCGCCGCTCAGGCCGAAGCGCCCCCGACCCGACGGCGCCTCGAGCGATCGACCGGGCGCGTAGCGGGTCTCGTCGGCCAAGAGCGGCTCACGACGGCCGAAGGCGTCCGCCAGGCCCGGGGGCGGTCCCGAGAGCGGCGCCGG
>CAZBIG010000379.1:0-3158 GCA_964491865.1 uncultured Neomegalonema sp.
CTTGACCCGAGACGGCAAAATCGCGCCGCCGCGTCGGGCCGAGATGAAGCGCTCGATGGAAGCGTTGATCCATCACTTCAAGCTCTACACCGAAGGGTTCCATGTTCCGGCGGGCGAGGTCTATGCGGCCGTCGAAGCGCCGAAGGGCGAGTTCGGCGTTTATCTGGTGGCCGACGGCACCAACCGCCCGTACCGCGCGAAACTGCGCGCGCCCGGCTATCCGCATCTGCAGGCGATGGATCACCTGTGCAAAGGCCATATGCTGGCGGATGTGAGCGCGATCCTGGGGTCGCTCGACGTGGTGTTCGGCGAAATCGATCGCTGACCGCAAAGGCCCGCGGCGGGGCCGCGCGGCGCATAGGGGGGCGAGGCCCGCCGAGGCGGCGTCGGCCGGGGAATGGTCGCCGGCCGGTCGGGGCCGCCTGGCCCGGGTTCAATTGCAGCGCCCGGGCGACGCGCGCGTCAAAGCGCGCGTCGACGACGCGCTGAAAGGGGGGGCGGCGATGCGTGGCTTGAGCTTTATCGAGATCCTGGCGCTCTTGTTCACGGGCGTCGCGGGGCTGGCCTCGGCCGTTCAGGCTTATGTCTCCTACGAGACGCGCGGCGAGGTCGGCCGCGCGATCGTGTTCGCCGAGCGCATCGAAGCCTGCGCGGCGGTCATGGCGGCGATCGAACCGTTTCGAAACAAGGCGCGGTCCGAGGGGCGCGCCGTCGTCGCGAAAGGGGCGCCGGACGGGCGCTACTCGCTGGCCGGGTTTTACTACGGCTCTTTCGCGGGATCGGCGTCCATGCGCCCGGCGCATGAGACCCGGGTGGCCGCCTGGCGACGGGCCTGGGCGCAATTTTCGATCGTGCTGCCCGCCGAGGTGGCCGAACGCGGCCGGTTTTTCGACCGCGCCATCACCGAAGATTTTCTGGACCAGTCGCTCGATCCGATGAGCCAGGCGGATCTGTTGGCTTGGCTCGAGCGCTACGACCGCGAGGCGGAGGCGTTGTTTCGCGACTGCCGCGCCGTGTCGCTCTAGCTCGCGCCCGTCGGGGCGTCAGAAATGCGCCCAGTCGTCAGGATCGCCGCCCGTCGCCGCGCGCGTCGAAGCGGGGGCGGGCGGGGGCGGGGCGACGTCCTCGGGCGCGGGGGCCGCGACCGCCATCCAGTCCGCATCGGCGGCGCGCTCAGCGGCGCCGCCCGGCAGAGGCGCCTCCGCCGTCTCTTCCCCGCCCGACATCGCGCTCGCCGCGGCGGTCAGCTCGCGCGCGGCGGAGGCGCTGCGCTCGGCCAAAGCCGCGTTTTTCTGGGTCGACTCGTCCATCTTCGAAATCGCCGCGGAGATCTCCGAGATCCCGGACGACTGCTCTCGGCTGGCGCTCGAGATCTCGTCCACGGTCTGGGCGACCTGAGCGACCGACTGGAGGATCTCTTCGAGCGACGAGCCCGCCGCGCCCACATGGCGCGAGCCGTCGGCGACCTTCTCGGAGCTTTCCACGATCAACGCTTTGATGTCCCGCGCCGCTTCGGCCGAGCGCTGCGACAGCGACCGGACCTCGGACGCGACCACCGCGAAGCCTTTGCCGGCTTCGCCCGCCCGCGCGGCCTCGACCGCGGCGTTCAGCGCCAGAAGGTTGGTCTGGAACGCGATGCCGTCGATCACCCCGATGATATCGGTGATTTTGCTCGAGCTCGCCTCGATTTCGCCCATCGCGGTCACGGCCTGGGCGACGATGTCCTGGCCGCGGCGGGCGCGTTCCTGGGCCTGGCCCGCAAGCTCGGTCGCGCCGGCGGCGTGCTCGGCGTTGGCGCGGATGGTCGCGCTCATCTGCTCCATGGTGGCGGCGGTTTGCTCGAGCGACGAGGCTTGGCACTCGGCTTCGCCGGCCAGGACTTCGCTGTCCGCTTGGATTTCGCGCGCTTTCAACAGCACCTTGGCGGCCCCGTCGCGGGTCGCGCGCATGAGGTCGGCGAGCGTGTCGCCGGTCGCGTTCAGGTTGCGCTGCAGTTCCGCGAACGCGCCCTGAAACGAGCCGTGCATCCGGGCGTCGAGATCGCCGGCGGCGATCGCGTTCAGCGTGGTTTTGGCGGCGTCGATCCCGGCCGCGGCGGTCTCGACCAGGCGATTGGTCTGATCGGCGAGCGCCTGCAGCGTGGGGTCGTCGAAGCGCGCCGTCACGCGCGCGCTGAAGTCGCCGCCCCCGGCCGCGGCCACCACCGCGCCGATCTCGGCGTTCAGCCGCTCGGCCACTTCGCGGCGTTCGGCGGCGGCGCGCTCGTCCGCCTGGCGTCGGGTCTCTTCGGCGGCCTCGGCGCGGGCCCGGGCGGCGGCGGCGGCGGCCGCCGCCGCCTGCTCCGCCTCGGCGAACAGCGCCGTTACGCGGGCGATGATCGCCATCGCCGCGACCGTCATCACCGCGAGGACGAGGGCGTGCAGCAGCACGCGGCCGAGATCGGATCCGCCCGGATAAAGCAGCTCGGGAACCACCGCGTTCAGGCCGAGATGGTGCAGCGCCACCGCGGCCGCGGCCAGCAGCCAGGCGCGGGCGTCGAGCAGGCTGATCAGAACGGCCAGCATCGCGAAGAAATACATGTGCGCGTCGAGCTGCCAGGGCGAGCCCGCGACGCCCCCCACCAGCACGGCGACCTGACCGGCGAGGGCGACCGCCGACAAAGCGCGCGAGAAGGCGGTGGTCGGCGCGGCCGCCAGCGGCGTCGCGCCGCCGAGAACGATCGCCAACGCGGCCAACCCGGCGGCCACGCCGCCGAACAGCAGCGGATCATTGCCCGTCGCGACAGCGGCGCCGGCGATGATCGGGACATGAGCGATCAGTCCGACGGTCACGAACCGCTGAGCGGCGGCGCGCATCGCGTCGAGGCCGGAGAGGCGCGGGTCCATCATCGTCATCCAGTCTCTCCCGTTCGATCGTTCAAGCCCGAGACCGGGCGGCAAAACGCGCCCGCAGCCTGCGCATTCAGGATCACGAGCGCGCCTTCGCGGGTCAGCGCCTCGATGAAGTCGGGCCGATCCGCGTCGGCGATCACCAACCCGAGCGCCGCGCCGAAGCCGGCCCCTTCGGCCATCGCCACGCCGTCGGCGCGCCAGACCCGGCGCACCGCCTCGTCGGTCGCCACCCCCGGGCCGAACAGCGCGGCGACCGGCTCGCCGGGC
>CAZBIG010000380.1:0-3155 GCA_964491865.1 uncultured Neomegalonema sp.
CGGGGCGTACGCGATTGAAATGGCGCGGCGGGGCGGCGCGGCGCAGGTGCTCGCCAGGGTCTCGTCGCCCGAGAACGCGGCGGCGGTCGCCCGGCTCGGCGCCGACCGCGTGATCGACTATCGGCGCGAGCCGGTGGCCGAGGCGGTGTTCGAGGCGACGGCGGGGGGCGGGGTGGACCGGGTGGTCGAAGTCGAGTTCGGCGGCAATTTGTCGACCAACCTCGAGATCCTGAAACCAGGCGGGACGATCGCCGCCTATGCGTCGATGGCCGATCCGACGCCGACGCTGCCGTTCTACCCGCTGATGTTCAAATCGATCACGCTGCGGCTCTTTGTGGTGTATCGGCTGGCGCCGGCGCAGCGCGCCGCGGCCGAGCGCGACCTGGGGCGCTGGCTCGCGGCGGGCCGGCTGTCGCATCGGATCGCCGGGCGCTGGCCGCTCGAGCGGATCGCCGACGCGCATCGCCAGGTCGAAGACGGCCGCAAAATCGGCGCGGTTGTCGTCGAGCCCTGACGGGGCCGGCCCAGAGACCGGGCCGGCGCGGATCGCTCAGAGGTCGACCGAGAACTCGAGCAGCAGCCGGCCTTCCGGCGTTTCGAGCAGCAGATAATCATGCTCGGCCCCGACCGCCGCGGCGATCGGCGCGTTCGGCGACGGCGGCGCGGGTCGGATCCGAAAGGCCTCGACCGGCATGTCGGCCAGGAACGCCGCCAGCAGCTCGACGAACTCCTCGACCAGCGCCGCCGCGGCGGTCGGCGGCAACGCGCGCCCGAGCCAACGGCCGCCGAGCGCGGCGGCCTCGTCGCGCCAGGCGCGCGGCGGCGACACCTCGAAGGCGACGCCGCTCTCGTCGCTTTGAAACGCCGCGTGCAGGGCGTGCGCGCGCTCTTCTTCGCCGTCGCCGATCCAGTCGAACGAGTAGAAGTACCGAGCGGCCGGATTGGCGTCGAGCGCGGCGTTGGCCGACGCCACGCCGGCCAGGAAGCCGTCGATGAAGTCGCCCGTCGGCCGGTCCTCCAGCGCCATCGCCTCCCGCTCCGCGGCCTCGACGCGCTGCGACGGCGCCGCCGCGTCGACCGGGTCCAGATCGCTGGCGGCGGCGCTGGCGGCGGCGTGGGCGACGGGCATGACGGTCCTCCGACGGGGTTCGAGACAAGCGGACTTTCTCGTACGCCAGCGCGCCGCCCCCACAAAGCGAAGATCGTCACGGGCGCGCCCCAGCGCCGGGCCGCCCGGGACCGAGGCCCGCCCCTTGTGCGAGCGCGGGAACGGCGCGCCGCCCCTGTCTCGATCAGGGCTGCAAGCGGCGCCGCGCCCAGCCCGCCGCGCCGTCCGCGGTCGCCGCGCGCCAGCGCCACTGCTCGCGATCATGCAGGCGAAACGCCCCGTCGGCCCAAAACTCGATCTCGACCGGGGTGATTCGAAAACCGCCCCAATGGGGCGGTCGCGGCGGGTCGATCGGGTGCCGAGCGGCGACGCGCGCCACCTCGGCCATCAACGCGCCGCGGCTCGACAAGGGCCGCGACTGCTGCGACGCCCAGGCCCCGAGGCGGCTCTGCAGCGCGCGCGACCGGTAGTAAGCGTCCGATTTTTCGGCTTCGAGCCGCGTCACCGCGCCCCGCGCGCGGATCTGACGGCCGAGGCTTTTCCAATGGAGCACCAATGCCGCCTGGGGGTTCGCCGAAAGCTCGGCGCCCTTGGCGCTCTCGTAGTTTGTGAAGAAAACAAAGGCCCCGCGGGGATCTTCGGCCCGCCCGCCCGCGGGTTCGATCTCTTTGAGCAGCACCATGCGCACATTGGGCAAGCCGTCGGCGTCGGCCGTGGCCAGCGCCATCGCGTTCGGATCGCGCGGCTCGGCCGCCTCGGCCTCGGCGAGCCAGCGCTCGGCCAGGGTGAACGGATCCGCGGCGTCGAACAGGGCCTCCGGGTCACGATCGGTCACGAAAAATCTCCTTCATGGGCGCGTCGGCGCGCGATTAACGCTAAGTTTAAAGGGCGAAGCCATCGCTTAACGGGCCGGCCTCGCGGCTGCGCGCCGAAATAGTCCCGGCGATCGCGCCGGACAGCGCCGCGCGCCGCGTGTATAGGCCTGCACCAAAGCCTGCGCCGATCATGACGGCGCGCGCGACGCCGCCGGCTCCGCCCGGGGGAGCCGCTCAAAAAGAGGGATCGAAAGTGACGATGAAGAACTCGTTGGTCGCCGGCGCGCTGGCGCTGTCCATGGTCGTCGCCGGCTGCGCCAATCAAGGCGGGGGCGGCGTCGGCGGCACCGGCATCAGCCGTCAAACCGTGGGCGCGGGCGTCGGCGCGGCCGGCGGAGCCTTGATCGGCAGCACGATCGGCGGCGGCAGCGGCCGCACCGCGGCGATCATCGTGGGCGGCCTGCTCGGCGCCTTGGCCGGCAGCGAAATCGGCCGCACCATGGACGAGAACAGCCGGTTGCGCGCGGAGCAGAACCGCCAGGTCGCGCTCGAGACCGCGCCGTCCGGCCAGACCTCTAGCTGGAGCAACCCGGACAACGGCTATAGCGGCTCGGTGACCCCGCGCCCGGCGTACGAAACCAGCGGCGGCGAGGTCTGCCGCGAATACACCGAAACGATTCGCATCGACGGTCGGAACGAGACCGCCGTGGGCGTGGCGTGCCGCAACCCGGACGGCACGTGGCGCGTGGTCAACACCTGACGCGCCGCGCCACGGGCGCGGCGGGCGCGGCCGTCGCGCTGCTCGCGCCGGCGATCGCGTTCTGGTCGCCGGCGCCGGCCGAACCGCCGAGCCCCGCCGCGCCCGGCGAACCGGGCGGGACGCTTGCGGACCAGGTTCGTCGGACCGACGCGCCGGGGGCGGTCGACGCTTTGTTCGCCGACGCCGCCGCCGCGTTCGACGCCGGAGCCTACGACCGGGCCGCCGCGATCTGGCGCGCGCTCGCCGAGCAGGGCGCGCCGCACGCCATGGAGAACTTGGCCCGCCTGCTCGACCAGGGGCTCGGCGCGCCCCGAGACCCCCAGGCGGCCCTCGTCTGGCGGCGGCAGGCGGCCGCCCTCGGCGCGCCGGCGGCGCAGCGGCGGTTGGCCGAGGCGTATTTTCTGGGTCACGCCGGCTCGGGCGCGGGATCGTCGACGCGGTGGGCGGCCTGGCCGACCTCGAGCGAGGGGTG
>CAZBIG010000381.1:0-3148 GCA_964491865.1 uncultured Neomegalonema sp.
CGGCGCTTGGCCGCCCGGCGTCGTCGCGGGTCTCGGTCCACGCTTCGCTCCGGCCGACGGTCCCGGTTTCGAGCCCGGCTTCGGACCGGGCCGGGGGCGCAGCGCCCAGTCCGGCCGCGGCCCGGTTTCGGACGGGATCTCGATCTTCATCAGCCGTTCGATGTCGCGCAGCAGGATCGCTTCTTCGGGCGTGCAGAACGCGACGGCCTGACCTTCGGCGCCGGCGCGCGCCGTGCGGCCGATCCGGTGGACGTAATTGTCCGGGGTGTTCGGCAGCTCGTAATTGTAGACGAAAGCGACGCCGGGAATGTCGATGCCGCGAGCGGCGACGTCGGTGGCCACCAGCACCTTCACCGAACCGTCGCGGAACCCGGCGATCGCGCGGTCGCGCTGACCTTGGCTTTTGTTGCCATGGATCGACGCGGCCTCGAAGCCGGCGGCGGCTAAAGTTTTCGACAGCTTTTCAGCGCCCCGCTTCGTCCGCGCGAACACCAGCGCGCGCTCGTCGCGAGCCGCGTCGAGCCGAGCGGTCAGGACCGACAAACGCTCTTCGGGCTGCAGAAACAGCACCGACTGGGTGATCTTGTCGGCGGCCTTGCCCGGAGGCGTCACCTCGATCCGCACCGGATCGTCGAGATAGGCGCGCGCCAGGGTCTCGATGGCGGTCGGCATCGTGGCCGAAAACAGCATGGTCCGCCGCGGCGTCCCCAGAAGGGTGGCGATGCGGCGCAGGGCGTGGATGAAGCCCATGTCGAGCATCTGGTCGGCTTCGTCGAGCACGAGCGACCGCGTTTCGGTCAGGGACACCGCGCGCCGCTCGACGAGATCGAGCAGACGCCCGGGCGTCGCCACCAGGATGTCGACCCCGGGCGCGAGCGCGTTGGCCTGGCGATTGAGCGAGGCGCCCCCCACGACGACGACGACGCGCAGCCGCGCGTTCTGGGCGAAGCCTCGCAGCGAGTCGGCGATCTGGTTCGCGAGTTCGCGCGTCGGCGCGAGCACCAAAGCGCGGGCGGCGCGCGGCGCGGGCCGCGCCCGTTCCGTCAGCAACGCGTGCAGCAGCGGCAGTCCGAAAGCGGCCGTTTTGCCGGTGCCGGTCTGGGCCAGGCCCAGCACGTCGCGTCCGGCCAAAGCGTGGGGGATGGCGCCGGCCTGGATCGGCGTCGGCGTGGTGAAACCTTGGGCGTCGAGCGCCTCGAGCAGGGCGTCGCACAGCCCCAGAGATTTAAAATCGGTCAAGAAGACCCCGTGTTGCGGGCCGCGCCGCCGGTCGGCGCGCGGTCGATGAAAGGGCGCGACGCACCGCTCCGGAGATCCGGGCGAGGGGGCGCGCGGCGAGGGCGACCGCGGGGCCGGGCCATGGCGACAGGGCCAAGCGTCGGCGCGCGATCGAGAAACCCTGCGTGATGGGGGCGATGATCAGAGCCGGTTCGGCGACATGCCGACGGCGAAGCGGTCTGGCGTAGGATCCTCTCGTCCCGGAGGACGGACCGTTCACGCGACGGCCGACCGCAACCGCGCGACAGGTCGCCGTCTTGCTCCGAGATGTCAAGGCGGCGGCGGCGTCGACGCGGCGTTTTCCCCAGGCGCGTCGTTCGGCTGAACCGCAAGGGAATGTCTCAGATCAATATCGGCCCCCGGCGCGCGTGTTGGGGTTGCCTGGTCGCCAGGGGGAACGGGGCGCCGCCAAAATCACAGGAGACGGCCATGTATGCGCGAATCTTGGTTCCAACCGACCTTGCGCACCTCGAGACGCTGGAAAAGGCGATGAAGACCGCGGGCGCTTTGGCCAAGCATTTCGGCGCCACGGTGCGCTATGTCGGCGTGACCGGAGAGCCGCCCAGCGCGGTCGCGTCGACGCCGCAGGGCTATGAGACCGCGCTGGAGCGGTTCGCGGCCGAACAAGCGCAAACGCACGGCGTGACCACCGAGGCGAAGACCTATGTGGCGCACGACCCGTCGACCGATCTCAACGACGTGCTGCTTCAGGCGATCGACGAGGCCGGGGCCGATCTGGTGGTGATGGGCTCGCACGCGCCGCAATTCGCCGACTTGATCTGGCCGTCCCACGGCGGAACGGTCGCGAAACGCTCGACTGCTTCCGTATTCGTCGTGCGCTAAACCCGCGCGGCGCGCCGGCCCGCGCGCCGCGGGCCGGGCGGTCGGGGCTGAGGCCGAGTCTGGCCCCGGCGCGCTTTCGGGGCGGGCCGGCTGTCGCTTGCGCTGCGCAAACGGCCGTTTTCGGACCTTGAGCCCGACCTCCCTTCGTGTCAGCCTCATAAAACCGAGCTTAGACCCTCACTTGGCGACGTCCGTGGAAGTATTGCGGACGTCTTCCGGGCGAAAAGCCGGTCAGTCTTGGCCGAGGCCAAGACGTCGTGCGGGCCTAGTCGCCCAGCGCGTCTTCATTTTTTGTCGCGACGCGGGCTGATCACGGTCGGGCGGCGCGCGTCAAAACACTCGGGCCGTCGGCGCGCCGACGTCGACGGCGATCCTTTCGGAGATTTTTCAACCATGGCGGAGCAAAGCGCAGCAGAGCCGATCCCGGCCCCGGACGGGCCGGCCGACATGATCGAGACCGATTATGAGATCGGGCAGGATAATATACGTCCGCTCGGGCTCGATATTCACAACCCGGTGTTTCTGATCTCGGGATTGGGCATCGTCGCCTTCGTCCTCGCGACCTTGGCCGCGCCGACCCAGGCCGAAGCGATCTTCAACGCGATGCGAGGCTTCCTGACCTCGAACTTCGCCTGGTTCTTTCTGTCCGCCGGCAATGTGTTCGTGTTGGTGTGCTTGGCGCTGATCGTGTCGCCGTACGGAACGGTCCGCCTCGGCGGTCGGGACGCCACGCCGGATTACTCGTATGTGGGCTGGTTCGCGATGCTGTTCGCGGCCGGAATGGGCATCGGCCTGATGTTCTACGGCGTGTCCGAGCCGATCTCGCACTTCAACTCGGCCTTCGCAGGAGCGTCGGTCGAGAACGGCGCGCGCACGGACTGGGCGCCGCTGGGGGCCGCCGCCGGCGACGCCGCCAGCGCCCAGAGCCTGGGCATGGCCGCCACGATCTTCCACTGGGGCCTGCACCCCTGGGCGATCTATGCGGTGGTGGCGCTGGCCCTGGCGTTGTTCAGCTACAACAAGGGGC
>CAZBIG010000382.1:0-3143 GCA_964491865.1 uncultured Neomegalonema sp.
AGGCCGATGCCAGGGCCTAGACCTGGGCCAAGGCCGAGACCAGATCGGCGAAAACCGCCCCTGGATCCGCCGCCGCGGCCGCGCCCGACAGCGCCGAGACGGCCGCTTTGGTCGACGCGGCCCGCGCCGCCGCCGCCGCCGCCCTGCCGCCCCGCGCCGTGATCGACTGGCGCGCGAGCGCCAGCGGCGGCCGCGCCCGCGATCCGCGCCTCGCGTTCGGCGCGCTGATCGTCGCCCCGCCCCGCCTTGACGGGCTCGAGGCCGCTGAGGCGGCCGTCGCGCCGCTCGACATGATCGAGATCGTCGCGGCCGCCGCGGCCGACAGCCTGCGGCCGCTGGTGCTGCTGCGCCCGGGATGGGACGGCGGCGGCGCTTTGTTGGGATCGTTTTTCGGCGCTCTGGGCGCGTCCCGCGACGGCGGCGTCGACGCTCCCCCGCCGCCCCACCGGTCGGCCGAGCTTTCAACCGCCTCTGCGACCGCCCCCGAGCGCTTGGGCCGCGGCGAACGCGACGCGGCGTTGGAGCGCGCCTTCGCCGCCGTGGCGCGCGCCGCGCGGCCCGCGCCCGGACGGAACGCGCCGCCCGGGCCGCCAGTCTTCGTCGCCGACGCGCTCGACCCGCGGACCCTGGCCGCGGCGAGCGCCTTGGTCACGGTGTCGAGCGATCTCGGTTTGACCGCGCGGCTGCTCGGCGCGCCGGTGATCGCCTGCGGCGCGCCCCCCTACGCCCCTGTTGCGCGGCTTGCGCGCACCGCCGACGCGCTCGACGCCGCGCTCGCCGATCTTGACCGGCCTGCCGCGCGCCCGGTCGCCGGAGACGACGCGCTCGGCCCCTTCGTCCACGCCTATCTCACCGAGCGCGCCGCGAGCCTGACCGCGCCCGCCGCTCTGTCCGCGACCCTCGCCCGCGCCTTCTCGGCCCGCGGTTGGACGGCCGGTTGAGCGCTCCGGCGCCGGCGCTGACTTGTTCGCAGGCGCGACCTCGCCGTCTCATTTTGGCGACGAAAAACGCACCGAAAGTGTGACCTGCAGCACAGCGCGGCGTCCCAAACTGTGATGAAGATCCCAGCGGTGAAGTGTCGCGCCGCGAATCGCGACCGCTCCGCAGGAGGACGGGCAGATGGGACGCAGGAATTATACCCTCGACGAGAGGGCGAATGAGAAAAGCGGCTCTGACAAGCACCGAGACAAGCTGTTCGGCCGAGACGGCGATGACACCCTGCTCGGTCGCCGCAAAAGCGACACGCTGCATGGAGACGAGGGCGACGATTTTCTTTACGGCGGCCGCGACACCGACACGCTCTACGGCGGCGGCGACAATGATTTCTTGAACGGCGGCGGCGACGTCGACAAGCTCTACGGAGACGACGGTAATGATTCGCTTCATGGCGAAGACGGCGACGATTATTTGTATGGCGGCGCGGGGATGGACACGCTGGCGGGCGACCGCCAACGCGATATTCTTGACGGCGGCGACGATAACGACTCTCTGTATGGCGGCGAGGGCCATGACACCCTGTACGGCAAGTCTGGCGATGACTTCCTTCGCGGCGGCGATGACGATGACAGCCTCGACGGCGGCGACGGCGACGACAGGCTCGAAGGCGACGCCGGCCGCGACAAGCTCGAGGGCGGCGTCGGGGCGGACACTTTGGACGGCGGCGCCGATGACGACGGTCTCTATGGCGGCGACGGGGCCGACAGCCTGAGGGGCGGGCTCGGGCAGGACACGCTGATCGGGGGTGCAGGGGACGATACGCTCAAGGCCGAAGCCGGCAACGACCTGGTTGAAGGCGAAGACGGGGCCGACCGCTTGATCGGAAACGGCGGCGCCGACACGTTGAAGGGCGGCCAGGGCAGCGACGCGCTCGAGGGCGGCGGCGGCGACGATTTGGTTCTCGGCGGCGCCGACAAAGACACCCTGTACGGCGGCCAAGGAGACGACACGCTCAGCATCGGCGACAGCGACGCGGTCGGCGTGGCCGATTTCACCAACTTTCGGGAAGAGCTTTACGGCGACGAAGGCGACGATCTTCTGCTTGCCGGCGACGGGCGCGACACGCTCTTGGGCGGCTCGGGCGACGACGCGCTCCATGGTCGCGGCGGAAACGACCTGATTTCGGGCGGCGACGACAGCGACACCATTTATGGCGGCGCCGGCGTGGATGAACTCTATGGCGGTTTTGGTCGCGACACCTGGGCGGCCTCGGCCGCGGCGACCGAGGGCGTGAGCCTGAACCTGAGCGCCGGCGAGGTCGCCAACGACGGCTTCGGCAACGCGGAGACCATCGAGAATTTCCAGGACGTCCTCGGCGGATCGCATGACGACACGATACGGGGCGACACCACGGCCAACATCGTCGACGGCGGCGCCGGCGACGACAGCGTCTTTGGCGGCGTCGGGCGCGACACCCTCACGGGGGGCGCCGGCGACGACACCCTGGCCGGGTCGAGCGGGCACGACGTGCTGGCCGGCGGCGACGGCGACGACCTGCTGGCGGGCGCCGGCGGGCACGACATGGCCGACGGCGGAGCCGGGGCCGATTATGTCGCGGGCGGCGGCGGGCAGGACACGCTCGAAGGCGGCGACGGCAACGACACCATGGCGGGCGGCTCGGCGGACGACACGCTCTCCGGCGGTCGCGACCATGACCTGATGTCCGGCGACGACGGCGCCGACCGGCTCGACGCGGGCTCGGGCGACGACACGCTTTACGGCGGCGCGGGCGACGACCAGCTCAACGGGTTTGACGGGAACGATTTGGCCCATGGCGGCGACCGACACGACACCCTCAGGGGCGGCGCTGGCGACGACAGCCTGTATGGCGGGAACCATAACGACCGCCTCAATGGCCAGCGAGGCGATGATCAGCTCCGCGGCGGACCGGGGCGCGACACCTTCGTCTTCGGGGACCATGACGCCGGCGATCGGGACGTGATCCTCGATTTCGACCGGGGCAAGGACGTCATCGCCCTGCAGGGCGCGACGTCGGCGCCGTCGATTACTTACAACGGAGACGACAGCAGCTTCGCCTTCGGCGAGATGACCGTCACGGTCGAAGGGGTCCGGCTCGAGAGCGGCGATTTCGAGTTCGAGTAAGCCGCCCCGCCGCCCCTGCGCGCCGGCCTGGGCTCACGCCCGCC
>CAZBIG010000383.1:0-3135 GCA_964491865.1 uncultured Neomegalonema sp.
CCGTCAAAAGAGGCGGTGGCGAGCCGGGTCCCGTCCGGGCTGAACGCTGCGGAGAACACATTCGCGGAATGGCCCCGGAGCACGGCGATCTCGGCCCCGGTCTCGGCGTCCCAGAGCCGCGCCGTGGCGTCCCAAGAGGCGGTGGCGAGCCGGGTCCCGTCCGGGCTGAACGCAACGGAGACCACAGCGTCGGAATGTCCCTGGAGCACGGCGATCTCGGCCCCGGTCGCGGCGTCCCAGAGCCGCGCGGTCCGGTCCCGAGAGGCGGTGGCGATCCGGGTTCCGTCCGGGCTGAACGCCACGGAGCCCACGGTGTCGGAATGGCCCCGGAGCAGGGCGCGTTCGCGATTGGCCGATCGGGCCGCGAACAGCGCGCGCTCGGCTTCCGACGCATAGGGGCGGTCCGAGAGCGGCGCGCCGTTCACCGCCGTCTGATCCGGCAAGCCCGCGAGCGCCAACAGCACGCCGGTCGCGCCGCGCTGCTCCTCCTGCTGCGCCAGGTCCGACAAAAACCGTGATTGCGTCACAAGCGCCGCGCGCTCAGCCTGCTGCGCTTGCGCCAGGAGCCGCTCGGCCTCCGCCGCGCGCGCCGCTTCGACACGGGCCAGCGCCGCTTGCTGCGCCGCAATCTCAGCTTGCTGGGCCGTTTCGCGCTGCTGCTGCAGGCTGAAAAGACCTGCGCCGGCGAGACCGACGAGGAGCAAAATCGCCGCGATCGCGCCTGAGAGAACCCGGGTGCGCCGCGCCGCACGAGCGCGCGCCTCGGCCGCCTCCTGCGCGGCCAGCGCCGCCTTTTGCGCGGCCGTCGCCGCCTCTTGCGCGGCCGTCGCCACGGCCGCCCGATCCTGCGCCGCCTGCGCTTCGGCCTCCGCGAGCGCTGCGCGCTGACGCTCCGCCTCAAGCTCCTGGCCGCGGCGGATCTCCGCCGCGCGCAGGCTCTCGCGCACAAAGCCCGCGTTCTCCGGCGGGATCTCCGCCGCGCGGCCCTCGAGCCACGCCTCGACCTGCTCGCGAGGCTGGCCGAACACCAGCTCGCCGATATTGACCTCATCCAAACGGCGAGCTCGGTCGATGGTTTGCAACCAGGCCAGGAAATCCGCATCCGCCGCCAACCAGTCCGAGATCGGCGCCTGGCGCAGCAGCGCTTCATGCGCGACCTCGAGGGTGGCCGCGCCCGTCTCATCCGCCGAGCGCGTCAGAAGATGTTTCGCGACCATCTCGCCGGCGAGCAGCCGAAGCGTGGGGTCGGCGCCCTCTCCCGACGCGGCAGCGATTATATCCGCCTCCCGCGCGACCAAGCGCTTGGCCGCCGGCGGATCGCTCTCGGCGTCCCAAGTGGCGAGCGCCGGCACCATCAAGCGCCGAAGCGCCGCATCCGAGGCCGCCTCGGGCAGAGCGGCCGCGGCGGCGGCGCGGGCCGTCCGGAGCCTCGCGCCGAGCGCCCCCGCCGCGCGGCCGGCGTCCTCATACGCCGCGAGGGTGAGCCGCGCCTTCGCGCCCTGCCGGAGGTCCTCGACCTGCTGCTCCAGCATCACCGAGAGAAGCGGCAGCGCATCCCGCCCCTGCGCGTCGGCGATCAGCGCCTGAACGAGCGCCGGCTCTATGTCGATGTCGAGTCCAGCGCCGCTCGCCACCCGCGCCGGGCCGCGGATCACCTCGGAGAACTCCTCCCGCGCGATGGGCGGCAACGGGAGCGGCTCGAAGGCCGGCGCCGCGCCCTCGCCGACGGCGCGCAGAAGCGCCCCGACGCTGTCGTCGCGGATCGTGAGAATGACGATCGGCCGGATCGCGGCGACCCTTTCCTCTTTCGCGCCCGTGTCAGCGCCGGCGTCGGGCAGAGGGTCGGGCGCGGCCAGGCGCGTCAGAAGCGCGAGGAAACGCCGCCCCTCCTCGACGTCCGCGGCGGCGAACAGCTCTTCCGACTGGTCGACGCCGATCACGAGCGACGGCGCGGAGGCGCTCGCGTCGGCGACCCGAAGCGCCGCTGTCGTGCGATCGGCGAGGGACTGCAAAAGGCCCCTGAGCGTCGCAGCCGCAGCGATCTCGTCCGGATCCGTCAGTTTGCGCGCCAACACGGCCGGCGGCTCGCTCGCGAGGCCCTCCTCCGCAAGTCGGGCCGAGAGCGCCCGAGCGAGCCCCTGCGCGCCCGAGATCACCCCGCCCGCCGGTCGGATCAGAGCGATCGGCTCGAACGCGTCGTCCCGGCGGACGCGCGGCCAAAGGCCCGCCTTGAGATAGGAGGATTTTCCGGCGCCGGAGGCCGCCTGGATTACGAGCATCCGCCCATCGGCCGTGGCGCGGAGTTCGCGCAGCTTGGCGAGGCCGCGCGAGATGTCGGGGTCGCGCCCGAAGAAGAGACCGGCCTCGGCCTCGCCGTAGCCGCGGAGGCCGGGATAGGGATTGGCTGTCGCGGGGTCGGCCGGCGTCCAGGCGAAGCTCTCGGCGTCCAGGCCGAGCGCGTCGAGCTTGGCGCGGATCTTCCCGAGCGCCGCCCCCGAAAAAACAAAGGTTTCGCGCCGCGTCTCATGGGCGCCTGCGAGCGGCGTGTCGAGCTGGCCGGCTTTGAGATCGACGAATTGACTGTCGGAGAACGACGCGAGCAGCGGGTCGTCGGGCGACAGATCACGCAGCAGCGCGACGATGACGGGCTTGCGATAATCCTCCGCCATCCGCAGCTCGGCCTGCACCTCCTTGCTGCCGAGCGCATCCGGCGAGGCGAGCAGGAGCACGGCCTCGCAGCGGCGATTGGCGCGGCGGAGCGCGTCTCGCCAGCGCTCGCCCGCCCCGAGGCTGTGCAGGTCCAGAAAAACGTCCGCGGGCGCATAGCCGAGCGAGATGAGCCAATCGCGGACGGCGACGCTCGCCAAGTTGTCCACGCTCGAATGCGAAATGAAGATCCGCGCCACGTTCCCACTCCCCCGACAGGATCACCGCCAGGAAAAATACCTGAAAGATTGTAAACCGGTAAGAGATTTGGAGACGTTTGGGGGCGGACGGACGCTCATCCGCTTATAAAGCTGAGGTTTGTTGTCGGCCCAACTCTGCGGTCTCGACACCCAAGCGTCACCCAAGCGTCACTTGGGCGTCGCGGCGGCTATGCGCCGCCGACCGGATGTCGCGCGGGCGGCGGGACGC
>CAZBIG010000384.1:0-3134 GCA_964491865.1 uncultured Neomegalonema sp.
CGCTCGACGGCTTCCACAGCACGAAGTCCATCGGGTCGCGCTTATAGGGCGCCACCTCGACGCGCGCCCCCGCCAGCATGTCTTCAACCGACCGCCCCGACAGCGCCCCATAGTCGGCGTAGGCCGACACCGAGAACAAGACGTGACCTTCTGCGGCGTAGGCGCAGCCGCGCGCGATCAACGTCTCGATCATCGCGATCATCTCGGGGATGTGGTCGGTGGCGCGCGGCTCATGCGTCGGACGCATCGCGCCGAGCGCCGCCATGTCCGCCTCGAACCACGCCGCGGTTTCGGCGGTGATCGTCTCGATCGCCACTCCGCGCTCGGCCGCGCGGGCGTTGATCTTGTCGTCGACGTCGGTGATGTTCCGCACATAGGTCACGGCCCCCGGCCCATAGACCTGCCGCAACAGCCGGAACAGCAGGTCGAAGGCGATCACCGGCCGCGCGTTGCCGATATGCGCGCGGTCATAGACGGTGGGGCCGCACACATACATGCGCACATTGCTCGGATCGATCGGCCGAAACACCTGCTTGGCCCGCGTCAGCGTGTTGTAGAGGCGGATCTCGCGCATCGCTGCTGTCTCCGGTCGCTAGAACCGGCCCCGCAGGCGCGCTGTCGCGGCGACGAAATCGGGGCGCGGTCGGCGTTCTGGGGAAGCGGAACGGGCGAGCCGCGCCGAGACGGCGTCTCAGCGGAGGATGCGCGCGGTGCAGGCGGCCAGGCTCGTCATGGCCCCGCCCCTGCCGCAGCGCCGCGCGTTTGTCCAGCGCGAACCGCGCGCCCGGCGCGCTGCGACGCCGATCGCGCCTTTCGAACGACCGCGCGCGCTGGCGAAGGGCGCCGCCGTCGCTTAGATCGAGCGGCGCGACCGAGGCGATGGGAGGGCGGCGATGACCGAGGAGATCGACCAACGGGCGGAGGACCGGGCGATCGAGCCGCGGTCCGCCGGGGTGGCCGAGACGACCGTGGAGGCCGCCGCCGGCGCGGTGGGCGGCCCGCGCTGGCGCCGGGCCACGACCCTCATGTTCCGGGAAGCGGCGCGCAAGAACCTGGCGCTGATCGCCGCCGGGGTCGCCTTCTACATGCTGTTTTCGATCTTCCCGGCGATCACGGTGCTGATCTCGGTGGCCGGGCTGGTCGCCGATCCCGCGGATCTGGTGCCCCTGGTCGATCAGCTCGCGGCCCTGGTGCCGCCCGACGCCTTCACGCTGATCCGGACGCAGGTCGAGCGGACCTTGGCGCAAGGAGGGCTGGCGCTCGGCTCGACCGCGATCGTAAGCGCGCTGCTGGCGTTCTGGTCGGCCGGGGCCGCGGTGCGCGCGGGCATGACCGCCATGAGCCTCGCATTTCCCGACACCGTGGCGCTCGGGGTGGTCCGTCACACCGCGCTGTCGCTCTTGTTCACGCTGGTCGGGATCGTCGTGGTTCTCGGCCTGATGGTGCTGGTGGTGTCGCTGCCGATCCTGTTCCAGGCGGTGCGGGTGCTGCCGAGCCTTCTCGGCCTGCCCGAGGATCTGGGCGTCGGCGTCGATCTGGGGCTGGTGGCGCTGCTCGAATGGCCGATCCTGTTCGCGGTGGGCGTCAGCATCGCCATGCTGCTCTACCGGGCGGGCGCGGCGCGCGGACCGCGCGCCTGGGGCGGCGCGCTCCGCGGCGCCTTCGCGGCGTCGATCTCGTGGATCGTCGCCTCGAAGCTGTTGATCCTCTACGTCACCGAATATGGCGACCTGGCCGAGACCTACGGCGCGCTCGGCGCGGTGGCGGGCTTGATGCTGTGGTTCTGGCTGTCCGCCGTGATCCTGCTGCTCGGCGCCGAGCTCGCGCGCGCGCTCTCGCGCTGAGGCGTCAGTCCCGCCGGATCAGCCGCGCGCCGCCGGCGACGACGAAGGCGGACAGCAAATAGCCGAACGCTTCGAGCACCACGGCCCAGCCGAAGCCGACGGCGCCCAGCCGGGTGCGCAGCGCCTTGTAGGGCCAGCTCGCCACCGCCCCGTCGCGCGGCAGGGCCCGGATGTCGGCCGGGTCCACGCCCAGCAGATCGCCCAGGCGCGGGCCGAGCGCGGCCGAGGGCCGCCAGCGCGACTCGAACTCGAAATCGAGCAGCGGCACGAACACGTCGAAGCTGTAGAGGAACGCGTCGAACGGTTTGTAGCCGGCGCCGAGCGGCGTTTCGACAAAGCAGGCGCCCGGATTGTCGCGGGTGTCGGGATCGGACGCGCAGCGCCGCCAGTCGTCCGAGAGCTGGATGACGCCCGAGTCGGGCACCATCGCCCCGGTCCGCCAGGAGAGCGCGAAAAACGCCCAGGACGTCAGCACCAGCACCAGCGCCCATCGGAGCGCGATGTCGGCGCGGTACCCATAGCCGGCGAGCCAGCCGAACGGCCGGTGAAAGAACCACGCGTACCACCAGGGCGCGACCGACCCCGCCCGGCGCCGGCGCTGCTCCATCAGCACGCCCACCCGCCGCGCGTCCTCCGGATGCCCCTGCGCGCGCATCACGGTCATCAGCTGCTCGAAGGGCTGCGGTTTGAAGTCCCGGGTCAGATCGTCCGGATGCTGGCGCAGCAGCCAGTCCTTCCGCTGCGCAAAGCGCGTCGGCGCGGCTTTGCCGCCGATGCTGTCATAGCGAAACCCGTCGAGCCGCAAGCGCCCCGCCGCCGGCCAGGACGCGGCCTGGTCCTCGAGACTGCCGCAGCGCGCCCCGCGCAGATCCAACACGCCCTCGACCACCGTCTCGCGGGGCGGATCGGCGGCGCCCGGATCGTCCGCAACCTCGTTCCGCAGCAGCGCCGCGCCCTCGATCCGCGCGCGTTGAACGCCTAGCGCGACCCCCGCCGCATTCTCGAACCGCCCGCCGACGCAAGAAAGGTTGCCGCCGATCCGCGCGCCGAGCAGCCGCACTTCGCCGATCGCTGAAAAGCCGTTGCCAAGATTGATGCTGCCCTCGATCTGCGCGCGGTCCGCGGCGAGCGCAAAACCAGCCGCAGTCTCGAACCGCCCGCCGCTGCAATCGAGGTCGCCGCCGATCCGCGCGCCGACCAGCCGCACTTCACCGATCGCCGAAAAGTCGTTGCGAAGAAAGACGCTGCCCTCTATCTGCGCGCGGTCCGCGGCGAGCGCAAAACCAGCCG
>CAZBIG010000385.1:0-3095 GCA_964491865.1 uncultured Neomegalonema sp.
CGCGTCGCCAAGCAGGCGGTGCAGCGCGCGCTCGAGTATCAGACGCGCGACCGAAAGGTCCGCAAGCGCACGTTCCGGGCGCTGTGGATCCAGCGGATCAACGCCGCGGTGCGCGAGATCGACTCCGACCTGACCTATTCGCGGTTCATGGACGGCGTGCACAAGGCGGGGGTCGAGGTCGACCGTAAAGTCTTGTCGGACCTGGCGATCCACGAGCCCGAGGCGTTCAAGGCGGTCGTCGAGGCGGCCAAACAAGCGCTGGCGGACGCCGCGGCGCAGCGCGAAGCGGCCTAATCCGCGCGCGCCCCAGCCCGCCGCGCGCGTTGGAACGCGCCGCCCCGGTCAGGTCGGCCGGGGCTCACGCCTCGCGCTGAAAATGTTTCGAAAGCCGCAGGCCTTGGGCCTGGTAATTCGACCCGAGCGCGTCGCCGTAAAGCCGATCGGGCGGCGCGCGCATCGGCTCGTAGACCAGACGCCCCACGACCTGCCCGTGCTCGAGCGCGAAGGGCGCGTCGTGGCAGCGGACCTCGAGCACCCCGCGCGCGCCGGCCCCGCCCGCCGCCGCATGGCCGAAGCCCGGATCGAAGAACCCGGCGTAATGCACCCGGAACTCGCCCATCGCCGCCAGATAGGGCGTCATCTCGGCGGCGCAGTGCGGCGGCACATGCACCTCTTCGCGGCTCCTTAAAATGTAAAAGGCCCCCGGGTCGAGAATGACCCCGGCCGCGGTCGCGGACGGGCCGCGGCCGAACCGACGCGGATGGACCGGATCCCAGAAATCCCGCGGGTCGTAATGGTCGATTCGGCTGAGATCGATCAGCCCCGAATGGCGCCGGGCCCGGTACCCGACCGGCCGCCCGTCGGCGGCGCTCAGATCGACGCTGAAGGGCAATCCGGGCGCCGCGCCCGCGCCGCCGCCGAACGCCCCGCGCTGCCCCGAGCGTCCGGCGATCAGCGCCTCGTCGGCCTGGAGCCGCGCCAGCTCGTCGCCCGAAAAGGTCGGCGCGCCCAGGCGAAAGCGGATCTGCGTCAAGCGCTCGCCCGCCCGCGCAAGCACCGAGAAGGTCCGCGGCGAAATCTCGACGTAAAGCGGGCCCGCATAGCCGGCCTCGATCCGATCGAACTCGACGCCCCGGTCGGTGATGAGCCGGGTGAAAACGTCGAGCCGCCCGATCGAGCTTTTGGCGTTCGCCGCCGCGGACAGGCCGGCCGGCAGCGCCACCTTCTCCTGCAACGGGGCGACATAGACGCAGCCCGTTTCGAACACCGCCCCGTCGGCGAGGTCGACCTCGTGCATGGCGAACTCGGCCAGACGGTCGGCCACGGCGGCGTCGGCGCCGGGCAGGAAACTGGCGCGCACCCGATAAGCTTTGGCTCCAAGGCGCAAATCGAGGCTGGCCGGCTGAATTTGGCTCGGGTCGATCGGCGCGTCGGTCGGGCCGACGCCGAGCGCGCCGCTGTCGATCAAGGCGACGATTTCTTGCGCCGGCAGGACGCCGTCTTCGCGTCGCGCTGGGCGCGGGCCGGCCGCGCGCGGCGCGGCGTCGCCGGCCTCGAAGCCGGCCTGATCCTGCGAAACGGGAGCGGCGGGGGCGGACGGACGATCGATCACGGGCGGCGCGGCTCTTCCCAGCAGGGTCTCGGGCGGCGGCGCCCACGGCGGCGGCGGCGATCGCCCCGCGCCGTGGCTCCGGCCTCACAGTCGCGACGCGACGGCGTCGCCTCCGCTCGGAATGGTCGGGCCGGCGGGATTCGAACCCACGACCTCATGCGCCCCATGCATGCGCGCTACCAGGCTGCGCTACGGCCCGCGACCGCTCCGAGATCCGAGTGTCTAGCGGGCCGGCCGCCCGAGCGCAAACGCTTCGCGCGCGAATCGCACGCCCGCGGCGGTCGGGCTCACGCGGCGTCGTCGTCCGCCTTCGAGCCCCCGGCGGCGCCTTGTGCGGCCCCGCGCTCGGCCTCGGCGTCCGGATCCGCCGCCGCGCCGTCGGCGTTGATGCGGTCTTTCAGAATATGACTGGCGCGAAACACCAAAACCTGTCGCTCGGAGATTTCGGCCGGCTCGCCCGTCTTTGGATTACGCCCCTGCCGCGCGGCCTTGCGACGGACCTCGAAGGCCCCGAAAGACGAAATCTTCACGGCTTCGCCCGCCGCCAAGGCGTCGCTCATCGCCTGCAGGATCGCTTCGACCAGCTGAGCGCTTTGATCCCGCGAAATCGGCTCGGGCGGATCCACCCGTCGGTTCAGCAATCTCAGCTGATAGAGCGCGTTGGCGAGTTCCGCGCGCGTGACCGTCTTACCCGACATGGGGCTCCTCCGGCGTCGTGACGACGTGCGTCCGGCCCTTCCCGTGAACGTCCGCCGGCCGACCGGCGCGACGGCGTCCGCAGTCGCCTCCCGGGCCTGCGGCCCGCCCCACTGGAGACGGCGGCCCGGACTGGCCGGCCGCCGCCTCGACATATCGGGCGCGGGTCGATTCGCGTCAATGCGCAGACGGATGAATGTCGGGGTTATTTCAAAGGGTTGACGAGATCGGCGCGCGGACGGCTCGGCTCACCAGCGCAACAGCGCCGCCCCCCAGGTCATGCCGCCGCCCATGGCCTCCATCAGGATCAGATGGCCCGGTCGGATCCGCCCGTCCGAGACCGCCGCATCGAGCGCAAGCGGAATCGAGGCCGCCGAGGTGTAGCCGTGCCGATCCACCGTGATCACCACGCGGTCCTCGGAGACGCCGAGCTTTTTCGCAGTGGCGTCGATGATGCGGCGGTTCGCCTGATGCGGAACGATCCAGTCGATCTCGTCGGTCGACACGCCGGCGGCGTCGATCACCGCGCGCCCCGTCTCGGCCAGATTGACCACGGCGTGGCGAAACACCTCGCGGCCCTGCATGCGCAGATGACCGACGCTTTGCGTGGTCGACGGGCCGCCGTCGACATAGAGCAGGTCGCTCAAATCGCCGTCGGTGTTGAGATCGACCGCGAGCAAGCCCCGCTGGGGCTGGCCCGGCTCGACGGTCTCGGCCCGCAGCACCACGGCGCCGGCGCCGTCGCCGAACAGCACGCAGGTGGTGCGGTCGCTCCAGTCCAGGATGC
>CAZBIG010000386.1:0-3089 GCA_964491865.1 uncultured Neomegalonema sp.
CGAACGCGGCGCGCCGCGGCGCCGAGGCCGCCGCGCCGCCGCGGCGCGCGCGCCCGCCCGCCGATCCGTCCTTAAGCGCCGCGGCGATCCCGTTCTCCGCGCCGCCCGCCTTGCGCGCGGCGGGCCGCGACCTCGCGCCGGCCGCCGGCTTCGACGACGGGACGCGCGCCGTCGAGCGGGCGCTCGAGCGATTTCTCGCCCATCTCGACCCGCGCGAGGTCGAGGCCGAAGCCCGCGCCTTCGTCAGCCCGTTCGCCAACAAGAAACGCGCCTACTGGGACATCGCCAAACGGCGCTTCGAGCGTCGCCGCCAGACCGGCGAGTTCTCGGCGCTGTTCAAAGCGCTGCTGGCCGAGGAGATGCGTGAGGAGATGCGCAAGCCATGAGCGGACCGCGTTTGCCCCGTCGCCGGCGCCCGTCGCGGCGTCCCGCCCCCGCGCTGCTGCTGGCCCTCGCGCTGACGGCCGCCGGGTGCGCCGGCTCGGACCGACCGGCCGATCTCGCGCCGCGCCCGGTGACCCTGGCGGCGGGCCCCAACATCAACCGCTACGCCGAAGGACCGAGCCCGGTCGTGCTGCGGCTTTATCAGCTGGCCAGCCGGTCCGAGTTCGAGGCGGCCAGCTTCTGGGATCTGTACGAGCGCGACGCCGAGATCCTGGGCGGGGCGTTGGTCGACAAGACCGCGCTCGCCGCCCTGTACCCGGACGAGAGCCGCGACGTCACGATCGATTTCCGCTCGAACGCCCACTATGTCGCCGTGTTCGCGGAGTTCGCCGCGCCCCAGGGCAAGACGTTCAGCGGCGTCGCGCCGATCGATCCCGAGCGTCTCGACGACGGCGTGCGCATCGAGGTCTCCGCCGCGGGCGTCGCGATCGCCCGCCCCGGTCCCACCGACGGCGCCGAGTCTTGGCTCGGCGGCTTGTTCTGAGCGGGGGGCCATGAACGATTTCAGCATCGTCTGGCGCGAGGGCATGTTCATCGCGCCGCAACATTTCCAGCAGGCCGACCGCGCCCAGCGCGCCCACGCCGCGGCGCTGGCCCGGCTCGATCTGCTGGGCGAGGACCACGGGCTGAGCGCCCTGGAGATCAACCGAGAGCTGCTGTCGGTCGGCAAGTTCGCCGTGCGCCGCGCCGCCGGCGTGCTGCCCGACGGCGGCTATTTCCGCCTCGATCGCGAATTGGCGCTCGACGTGCCCGACGGGACCGTGGACGCCGTCGTGTATTTGGCGGCGCCGCTGGCCGCGCTCGGGGCCGCGCATTACGGCCCGCCCGAGAGCGGCCGCCGCATGGCCTGCCGCTGGACCGCGCTCCGCGACGCGGTCGACCCCGACGCCGAGCCGCTCGAGACCGAAGTGGCGGATCTCGGGGTTCGTCTGACGCTTGCGGGCTCGGATCTCTCCGGGTTCGCCGCGCTGCCGATCGCGCGGGTGCTCGAGAAGACGGCCGACGGTCGGGTGGCGCTCGACCGCGCCTTCGTCGGTCCGGTCCTCGCCGTCGCCGCCTCCGAAGCGCTTCTGGAGCGCACCCGCGAGACGGCGTCGCTGGCCCGCGTCCGCGCGACCAACGCGGCGCGCCGCATCGCGGCGGCCCGCGACGCCCAGTCGGCCGGCGGGCTGGTGGCCGAACGCTTCGAGCTCCAGGCGCTCAACCGGTCGCTCGCGCGCCTGCAGGGGGCGCTCGCGGCGCCGACGCTTTCGGGCCGGCGGCTGTTCGGCGAGCTGGCGGAATTGCTGGCGGCGCTGGACGCCGCCGCGGGCGAAGTCGTGCCCGAGGCCCTGTCCTATGACCCGAACGACCCGACCGCCGCGTTCGGCGCGCTGTTCGCGCGGCTGCGCCGGAGCCTGACGCTCGAAACCGACGCCAGCGTGGTGGCGCTCGACTGGAACGAAGAGCTGTTCGAAAAGCGCCGGCTGCTGCGCCTGGCCGTGCCGCCGAAACTGCTGGCCGAGGGGCGGCGGCCGGTGCTGGCGCTGAGCGCGCCCGAAGGCGCGGCGGCGCTCGGGCGCACCGGCCCGCTGGCCTGCAAGTTGGCCGGCATCAGCGCGATGCCCGAGCTGGTCCGTCGCGGGCTGCCCGGCGTGCCGCTCGACCCGCTGCCCGCGGCCCCGTCCGAGCTGCGCGACCGGGCCGACGCCGCGTTCTTCGCCATCGACACCGGGTCGCGCCATTGGACCCGCTTTCGCGACAACCGAGAGGCGCTCGGGCTGCATGTCGACGACCGACTGCCGAGCGTCCGGGCCACTCTGTTTTTCTTGGGCGGCGCGTGATGCCGGCGCAGGCTGACGTCATCGACCGCGACGCCGGACCGATCGGGTCGAGCGCGCCGACGCGCGTGATCGGCCGCGACGGCGCGGCGATGCTGGCGGGCGGCTACGCGCCCGAACCGCAGGCCGAGCGCCCCGCGGGGGCGCGCCGTCCGGCGACCGCGCGCCGCGCGGCGCTCGAAGCGGCGCTGCTCGATTACCACGCCTCGGCGAACCCGCTGTTGAACGCGTCCAGCGATCTGGTGGCGCTGGCGGCCGCGTTGCCGACGCTGCCGCCGCCCGCCGACGCCGACGCGGCGCGGGCCGAGATCGCGCGCGCCCTGGTCGATCTCAAACACCGGCTCGTGGCGCTCGACTATCCGCCGTCGGTCGCCGAGAACTGCTGCCTGTTGTTCGCCATCGCGCTGGACGAGTTTATCTTGCTCAGCGACTGGGCCGCCGAAACCGACTGGCAAAACCTGACGCTGGTGGCGGATCTGTTCGGCTTTCGAGACGGCGGCGACCGGTTCTACGAGGTCGCGGACCGGGCTTTGATGCAGCCCAAGGCGCTCAGAGACTTGCTCGAGCTGATCCATCTGCTGCTGAAGCTCAATTATCGCGGGCGCTGCGTGTCGGGGCGCGATCAAGAGCGCGACCGGCTGGTGCGGCGGCTCGAGGCCGGGCTGGCGCTGTCGCCGCGGCCCGACGCCGCCGAGCCGATCGGGCGGCCTCCGGTCAAAACGACCCCGATGCGCAACGCCGTGGACCTCGGGCTGCAAATCGCCGCCGCGCTGGTGCTGGTCGCCGGGCTGCAGCTCGGCTCGAGCTTGGCCGCGGCCGCAGCCG
>CAZBIG010000387.1:0-3081 GCA_964491865.1 uncultured Neomegalonema sp.
AGGCGCTCGTCGCCTTCCTCGAGTCGCTCGATGAGGACGCAGTGCCCTTCGCCATCGAGGACGGCACCCTCCTCTGCCCCGACCTCGTGCCCCCGCAATAGCCTCCCCGACCGCGGGTTCGGGCGCGCCCCTCTGGCGGCGCCCGAGGCGCGCGCCGCCGAGGCGGCCGAGGCCGCGCTCGATCGCGCAGGCCTCGCTGAGCCCGCCGCCGACCCCTCAGACCCCGCCGATCCCGAGACGGCGCTCCGCGCCGCCGCCGCGGCCGCGCAGGGCCGCTCCGCGGTGGTCGCCGCGATGGCCGCCGACCGTCTCGCCCTGGTTTTCGACCGCGACCGCTCGAGCGTCCTGACCGAGATCGCCGACCGTCACGGCTGCGCGCCCGAGGACGTCGCGGTGACGGCGATCGACTGGTACGTGGACGCGCTGCTGGGCGACACGGTCGCTTAAGCGTCGGGACGTCGCGTCGCCGCCCGCGACCGCCGGGTCAGCGGGGCCCCGCCGCGCCGTCGCGGATCTCGCCGACCGGGCGCAACGTCTCGGCGTCGATCACCACGACGCGCTCGGCGCCGGTTTCACGATCGCGCAACGTCAGCAGGATGCGCGCGTCGTCGGCCGTCGCGGCGACCACGGTCTCGGTGTCGGCGCGACCCGATACGCCGATCAGCGGCGTTTGCTTGATCTTCCAGACCAGGGCCAGCACGATCGCGACCACGCCGATGATCAGCGTCGCCAACAGCGCGTTGACAAGGCGGCGCATGGTTCGAAACCGCGGATCCTCCTCCGCGAGAGAGGCGTCGGTGTCGGGCGGGACGGCGGACGGAGATGACGACGAGGCGGACACCGACGGCGCTCTTTCGCTGGGGGAGCAGGAGGTCGCGCTCGTTCTGGCCGAGGCCGGGCGTCTCGACAAGGCCGCCGCGGCGGCGGTCGACGCGCTCGGGGCCGACGGGCCCGGTTGGTCGCGGTCTCGGTTGCGCGCGTTGATCGAAGCTGGCGCGGCCGCTCTCGACGGCGTGGTGGTCCGCGATCCCGCGGTCAAGGCGCGGGCCGGGGCGACGCTGCGGGTGCGCGCGCCGGCGCCGGCGCCGATCGCGCCGCGGCCCGAAGCGATCCCGCTGACCGTCGCCTACGAGGACGCCCATCTGATCGTGGTCGACAAGCCGGTCGGCATGGCGGCGCATCCCGCGCCGGGCGCGCCGAGCGGGACCCTGGTGAACGCGCTCTTGGCCCATTGCGGCGACAGCCTGTCGGGCGTGGGCGGCGCGATCCGGCCGGGGATCGTTCATCGCATCGATAAGGAGACCTCGGGGCTGCTGGTCGCGGCGAAGACCGACGCGGCGCATCGGGGGCTGGCCGAGCAGTTCGCCGCGCACAGCGTGGAACGCAGCTATCTGGCGGTGTGTTGGGGCGCGCCGGACGCCGGCGATCCGCGTCTGCGCGGACTGGCGGGCGTGTCCTTCGAGGGGGCGACGCTGAAGATCGACGCGCCGATCGCGCGCCACCGGTCGGACCGCAAGCGGATGGCGGTGGCGCCCCCGAGCCACCCCGCCGGCAAGCGGGCGGTGACGCGGGTCGCGACGTTGGAGCGCTACGGCGCAGGCGAGCGGCCGGCGGCCGGACTGATCCGCTGTCGGCTGGAGACCGGGCGCACCCATCAGATCCGCTGCCATCTGACCTATGCGGGCCACGCGCTGGTCGGCGATCCGGTCTATGGTCGGGCGCGGCCGGTCTCGCCGCGCGCGCTGCCGGCGGAAACCGCCGCCGCGCTGACCGCGTTTCCTCGGCAAGCGCTGCACGCCGAGACGCTGGGCTTCGTCCACCCGATCTCGGGCGCGCCGCTCCGGTTCGGCGCGCCGCCGCCGCCGGATCTTGAAACATTGATCACCGCGCTGCGAGCGAGCGCTGCGCGGCCGTGACCGCGGGGCGCCATCGGGTTGACGTTTTGCGGGCGTTCTATAAATGCCCTCGACCGAGGTTGCGCGACCGTTCCAAAACTCGACGGCGCGCCGCGGCGGCGAGATGCTTGAACACGGGTCTGAAGGGAGAGCGCGCATGAGCACCGGAAATCTTCCGACGTTGAGCTCCGAAAACGGTCTCAGCAGCTATCTTTCGGAGATCCGAAAATTCCCGATGCTGGAGCCCGAGCAGGAATACATGCTCGCGAAAGCCTGGGTCGAACGGGAGGATCGCGACGCGGCCCACCAACTCGTCACCTCGCATCTGCGCTTGGCGGCGAAAATCGCCATGGGCTATCGCGGCTACGGGCTGCCGATCTCGGAGGTGGTCGCCGAGGCCAATGTGGGGCTGATGCAAGCGGTGAAGCGCTTCGATCCGGAGAAAGGCTTCCGCCTCGCCACCTACGCCATGTGGTGGATTCGCGCGGCCATTCAGGAATACATTCTCCGGTCCTGGTCCCTGGTGAAAATGGGCACCACCGCTGCGCAGAAAAAGTTGTTCTTCAATCTGCGTCGCTTGAAGGGGAAAATCGGCGCGTTGGAAGAGGGCGACCTGTCGCCGGAAAACCGCAAGACGATCGCGGACAAGCTGTCGGTCACCGAAGCGGAAGTCGACATGATGAACCGCCGCTTGTCGGGCGGCGGCGACGCGTCGCTGAACGCGCCGCTCAAGGCCGACGGCGAAGGCTCGTCGGAATGGCAGGACTGGTTGGCGGACGACGACGCGGATCAAGCGGCCGAATACGCCGAACAGCAGGAAATGGACGAGCGGCGCGGCTTGCTGATGCGCGCGCTCGAGCATTTGAACGCGCGCGAGCGGGACATCATCACCCAGCGCCGCCTGTCCGACGAGGCGGTCACGCTCGAAGATCTGTCGAAGGTCTATGGCGTCAGCCGGGAGCGGATCCGGCAGATCGAGGTGCGGGCGTTCGAGAAGCTGCAGCGCAAGATGCGCGAACTGGCCGCCGAGAAGGGCCTGATCCGATCGGTCGACGCCTGATCGGGCGCGACCGCCCGGGAAGCGGCGGTGGCGCCGCGGGGCCGCGCCCGTCCGGGCCATCGAGGCCCGGCCAGCCGCCCTGCCGGCGCGCCGCGCCCCCGAAAGCGCCAGGGGCCTCGCAAATGG
>CAZBIG010000388.1:0-3077 GCA_964491865.1 uncultured Neomegalonema sp.
ACCGTCACTCGACCGTCGCGGTCACTCGACCGTCACCGTCACCGCGCCGTCCTCGAACCCGACGCGCGCCGCGCGAACCGGCGCGCCCTCGATCGCTCGGGCGATGCAGGCTTCGGCGAGCCGCGGCAGCAACGTCTTGTTGACGATCGCCTCCAGCGCGCGCCCGCCGCTCAGCGGGTCCGTGTTCGCGCGGACAACGTAGTCGACGAAAGATGAACGCCAGCTGAACGACGCGCCGTACTGGGTCTCGATCCGTTTACCGATCCGCTCGAGGTGCATCGCGACCAACTTGGCGCCGATCTCTTCGGACAGCGGGCGATACGCGACGACTTCGGCGCGGCCGAGGAAGGCCGGGCTGAAATGGCCGAGCAGCGCCTCGCGGAGCCCGGCCTCGAGCGCCGACGGCTCTGCCGCCGCGCCGCCGAGGGCGACCGCGTCGCGGATGAACCCGTCGCCCGCGTTCGACGTCATGACGATGATCGTGTTCCGAAAATCGACGCGGCCGCCCTCGCTGTCGGTGATCCAGCCTTTGTCGAAGATCTGGAAGAACACGTCCTGGATCGTCGGGTGCGCTTTCTCCATCTCGTCGAGCAGCAGCACGCTGTAGGGCCGCCGGCGCACCGCCTCGGTCAACACGCCGCCCTTGCCGTAGCCGACATAGCCCGCCGGCGCGCCGAGCAGGGCCGACGTCTTATGCGCCTCTTTGAACTCGGTCATGTTGATCGTGGTCAGCGCTTCGGCGCCGCCGAACACCTGCTCGGCCACCGCCAAGGCGGTTTCGGTTTTGCCGACGCCCGAGGGGCCGCACAGCAAGAAGACGCCGATCGGCTTGCGCGCGTCGGTCAGGCCGGCGCGGCTGATCTTGAGCGACCGCGCGATGGCCTCGACCGCCGCGTCTTGGCCGAACACGCGCGCCTTCAGCGCCTTCTCGAGACCGAGCAGGCGCTCGGCCTCGGAGCTCTCGAGCGCCGAGACCGGCACGCCGGTCCAGTCCGAGATCACCGCGGCGACGGTCTCGGGCGAGACCCACGGATGCACGAAGCGGGGCGCGTCGGCGTCCTGCGGCGCGTCGGGGGATGCGCCCGAGCCGGCCGCCTCGAGGGCGCTTGTCGCGCGGAGACGCTCGGCCCGCCACGCGGCCTCGGCCGTTCGCAGCGCCTCGGCCCGCCGCTCCGCGTCGGCGCGCAGCGCCTCGAGATCGGCTTCGGTCCCGAAGCGCGCCAGGTCGCTTTCAGCCCGCTCGAGCGCGGTCTCGGCGAACCGCAGCGCCTCGGCGCGCTTCTCGACTTCGGCCGGTCGCGCGGCTTGCGACAACGCGGTCCGGGCGCAGGCGGTGTCGATCAGGCTGATCGCCTTGTCGGGCAATTTGCGGGCGGGCAGAAAGCGCACCGAGAGGTCGACCGCCGCCGTGATCGCCGCGTCCTGGATCAGAACGCCGTGATGGCTCGACAGCCCGTCGGCCACGGCGCGCAGGATGTGGGTCGCCGCCTCGGGGCTGGGCTCGGCGACCGTGATCGGCTGGAAGCGTCGGGTGAGGGCGGGGTCTTTCTCGAAATAGCGCTTGTATTCGGCGAAGGTGGTGGCGGCGACGGTGCGGAACTCGCCGCGGGCCAGCGCCGGCTTCAGCAGGTTCGCCGCGTCGTTCTGGCCCTCGGCCCCGCCGGCCCCGATCAGCGTGTGGGCTTCGTCGATGAACATCAGGATCGGCGTCTCAGACGCTTTGACTTCTTTGATGACGTTCTTCAGGCGCTCTTCGAACTCGCCCTTCACGCTGGCGCCCGCCTGCAGCAGACCGAGATCCAGCGCCAGCAGTTCGGCGCGCGCCAGCGCCTCCGGCGCCTCGCCCGCCGCGATCTTTTGGGCGAGGCCCTCGACCACGGCGGTTTTGCCGACGCCGGGTTCGCCGATCAGAATGGGATTGTTCTGGCGTTTGCGCAGCAGCACGTCGAGGATTTGGGCGACTTCGTCCGAGCGGCCGAGCGTCGGGTCGAGCGCGCCCGCGCGGGCGCGCGCCGTGAGGTTGACGGCGTATTTAGCGAGCGCCCCATGGTCCGCCGCCCACGCGCCCGAGGGGGCCGCCGGGCCCGCCGCGGCGGCGAGCCCCACGGCGGCCGCGCCCAGCCGGCCCGCCGCGTAATCCGCCAGCGCCTCGGTCGACAAGGGCCCGAGCGCGGCGATCGGCTCGGCGCGCAGCCCGAGCGCGGTGGGCTTCAGCGCCGCCGCGAGCAGGATCTCGGGCGTCACGGCCCGCGCGTCGAAATCCACCGACGCGGTCAGCCAGGCGGTCTCGATCAGTTTGGCGACCGAGCCCGAAATCGTCGGCCGGGCCTCGGCCGCCGCCCCGCGGGGCATGCGGCGCTCGAGCTCGTCGCGCAGGGCGGCGAGGTCGACGCCCTGGCCGTCGAGAAAGGCGCGCAGCTCCGGCGCGTCGCCGAACAGGATGTGGAACAGCCAGTGCGGCGTCTCGACCGCCGCCGCGCGGCGGCGCATCGCTTCGCCGACGGCGTTCTCGAGCGCGGCTTTCAAGCTCGGCGTCAGTTTCGCGACCAGTTTCACCAAAGCGGTCATGGCGGGGCCTTTCGAGTTGTCAGAGGCGGAAAACATCGGGATCGAGCGCGATGCGGGCGGTGTCGTCCGGTCGGCGCTCGGGGGCCAAACGTCGGGATCGGCCGAGCCGAGCCCCCGGCGCGCGCCGGCCGCCGAGCCGCGGGGCGGGGATGTCGCCGTGGCGCAGACGCGCATAGACCGTGGCCGCGCAGGGCGCGCCCAGACGGCGCCGCGCGATCGCCCGCAGCCCGTCGGCCAGCTCGGCGTCGCCCTCGAGGCGCAGCAGATCGGCGCCGGACGCGCAGACGATCTCGATCTCGACCCGCCCTTCGGGCGCTGGAGCGAACCGTCCAAGCAGCGCGCCGCGGCCCAGTTGATGGTTCACGCCGCGATCCGGACCGCGTCCGAGGCGGGTGCGGCAGTCGAGCGCGATCGGGCGGGCGCGGTCGAACCGGGCCCGGACCCGCGTCGGCCGGGCGCTCCACCAGGCCAGCGCGCGCTCGAGCGGCTCGAGCGCCCGGTCCCGCGAC
>CAZBIG010000389.1:0-3074 GCA_964491865.1 uncultured Neomegalonema sp.
CGGCGGGGCCCGCCGGAACCGCGGGCGCCGTGGGCGCCGAGCGCCCGGCGCGGGCGGGCGGCGCCGCCGGGCGGCGGGCGAGCAGTCGGGCGAGAACGGACATGTCGGCTCCGGCGGGCGAGCGAACGGGCGGCGGTCGGCTATTCTGTATACAGAATAGTCGGCGGCGGCGCTGTTCTTGTTTTAGAATAACGGCTCAGCGCAGACGCGTCGTCAGAGACGGCGCAATTGCGGCGCGAGATCCGCGCTCAACATCAGATCCGTCAGCGCCCAGACGAGCGCGTCGACCCGGTCGGGGCTGCGGCCGTCGCCGGGGCCGAGCGGCCGGCGACCGTCTCGGGCGAAGGCGCACATCTGGTCTTCGAGCCGGTCGCAGCGGCCGACATGGCGCACCCGCCCCTGCTCGTAGAGCGCGGCGACGGGCTCGGCGCGGACGCGTTTGCCGCGGGTGGCGCGCACCGCGCGATACGCGATGTCGGGCGCGGTTTGGCGGATCAACGTCTCGACCATGTCGCCGCCTTGGTTCACTTCGGCGACCAGGCGGTCGGCGCGGAACTGGGCGTAGCCGGCGGCGGCGCGCGCGGCCCAGGCGGCGGGCGTCGCGCCTTCGACGGAGAGATCCGCGAGCACATAGGCCGTACGGTCGTCGGGCTCGTCGCCGGCGACGCCGGCGACCACGATCCCGCAGGCGTCGGACCTGGCGCGGGCGGTGGCGGGCGGATCCACGGCGACCACGACGCGGTCGAGGGCCGGAGCGCGGGCGCAGCGCGCGCTTTCGATCAAGTCGCGCGTCCAGAGCCCGCCCGGCGGATCGCGCAACACGGCGCCGTCGAGCTCTTGGCGCCCGAGCCAGGTGTCGCCGTAGCGCCGTTCGACCGCCCTGAGGAAGCTGCCGGCCAGATTGGCCGCGTTGGCGCGCGTCGGCGCGCTGGTGACGGCGGTGTCGGGCGCGTCGAGGATCTCGAACAGCACCGGATTTCGGCGCGGCGTCGTGGTGACGACCTGGCGGGGGTGGTCGCCGAGGCGCAGGGCGAATTGCAGCATGTCCCAGGCTTCTCGGGCGCGGCGCCATTTGCCGAGCTCGTCGGACCAGGCGGCGTCGAATTGCGGGCCGCGCAGCGACTCGGGATCGGCTGCGGAGAACAGCTGGGCTTCAGCCCCGTTCGGCCAGACCAAGCGGCGACGAGACACCTGGAACACCGGTCGTCGGTCGGGCGGGCTGACGGCGAGCAGGCCGCTGTCGCCCAAAACCATGACGTCGCGCGCTTGATCGGCGGTTTCGGCGACTAGAGCCACGCGGGCGCAGCGGCCGGGGCTGTCGGGGCGGGGGCCTTCGACCTGAGCGCGAACCCATTCCGCGCCGGTCCGGGTCTTGCCGGAGCCGCGTCCGCCGAGCACCGCCCAGACGCGCCAGTTCTCAGGCGTGAACGGGGGGCGTTGATGATCGCCGCGCGCCCAGAAGTCCCAGAGGTACGGCAGCGCCGCCAGCGCGTTCGGCGACAACCCCGCCAACCAGCGGCGACGGCGCGGCGCGGGCAGCGAGGCGATCCAGGCGCCGGGCGACCTCCAGCCGGGCGGCGTCGAGATCGAGGGCGCCGCAGCCGGTCGCGCGGTCGGTTTTGGGGCCGGCGCGGCGGTCTTTGTCGAGCCGGGTTTCGAGGTCGAGGAGCGCATGGAGCGATTTGCCGTGGGCGGCGATCAGGGCCGCGCGATCGGCGGCTTTCTTGACGTCCTCGGCGGCCGGCGCGGATCGAAGGGCGGCGAGCGAGCGGCGGAGGGCGACGGCGAGCGATCGGTGGAGCGTTTTGGCGGCTTTCAGGAGCGCCTCGCCGACCGGTTCGGGCGCGGGCATCGGTGCGACCCTTTCGAGTGAGCGCGGAGCGGAGGCTTGGTTGGCGGGCTTTGGCTTGTGGGGGTTGATCGCCTTCGCCCACCTCTCGCATCCTGAATATATTCCTACATCAGAGCGCGCGGCGGGTCAAGCGCGCCGATGCGGCGTTAACCCTCAATCTGCACGCCCCAAGCGGCCCCGAGCGGAGCCGGGCGGCCCTGGGCGGGGCGACGGCCCGCCGAGCGCTGGCCAGAATTGCCGGAGACCGCTACAGATCGGCGCGTTTTGGGCGGGCGCAGCCTTGAATGGAAGGATACGGGATGGCGGAGGGCGCGACCTCGGACGCGAACGGCGGGGCGGCGCACGGCGCAGCGACGCCGTCGGATCGGTTTCGGCTGAATTTCTGTTGGCGATGTCTGTGGCTGACGCTGCTGGCCGGCGGCGGCCTGGCGGCGATCGGCTGGGCCGTCGCCGAGCGTATCGACGCCGCGCGGCAGCTGCGGGCGTTGGAGATCACCGAATATGTCGAGCAACTCGACGATCTGGAGCGCGTGAACGAGACGCTCCGGAGCGACGTCGCCGCGCTGCAGGAGGAGCTGGCGGCGGCGCGGCAGGCGGCGCTGTCGGCGCCCGGCGGCGATCTCGAGACGCTGATCGCGCGGACGAGCGCGCTGCCGGAACCCGAACGGCGGGCGCTCGGCGTGCGATTGCTCGGCGAAGACGGACGCACGGCGCTCGACGCGCGGCGCAACCTGGCGCGACTGAGCCCAGAGGAGCGCGCGGCCCTGTTCGTCGGGCTGCCGGACGTGGCGATTTTTAAGGCGTGGTTTGAAGGGCTCGAGCGGGAGGCGCGGTTGACCTGGGTCCGTCGGCTGCCGGGACTGGCGGAGATCGGGCCGACCAAGATCGACGCCGAGGACGTCGAGACGGGCCCGGCGGTGCGCGAAGCGCGGGCGACGGGCCCCTTTCAAGCCGTCGTCGCGCCCCCGATCGCGCCGCCCGCCAAGCCCCGCGCCGAAACGAGCGCCGGGACGAGCGCCGAGGCCGCGCCGGCGACCGGCGCCGAGCGCGTCGAAACCCTGACGGCGGCGCTGGCGGCTGAAGAAGCGTCGACCGCGACGCTGACGGCGGAGGCGGCGGCGCTGACGCGGCGTCTTGACGAGAGCCGAAGCGCGGCGGCGGCGGCGGCCTATCAAGCGGCCGATGCGCTCGCCGCCGCCGAAGCCCGCGCCGAGGCGGCGGC
>CAZBIG010000390.1:0-3056 GCA_964491865.1 uncultured Neomegalonema sp.
AGGATCTGGGGCTGGGCGATTTGGCGGCAGGGGCGTAGGCCGACGATCACGATCACGACGAGCACGCCCATGACGATCACGGGCATGACGATCACGGGCATGGCGAAAAGGCCGAAGCGCCGAAGGCCGAAGATCACGCCCATGACGAGCACGCCCACGGCGAGGGCGCGTTCGACCCGCATCTGTGGCTCGACCCCAAGAACGCGAAGGTTTGGCTGAGCGCCATGGCCGCCGCGCTGTCCGAAGCGGATCCGGCGAACGCCGAGCGCTACGCGCAGAACGCGGCCGAGGCGCGGGCGGCGCTGGACGCGCTGTCGGCCGAGGTCGACGCCGCCGTCGCGCCGGCCCGCGGAAAGCCCTATGTGGTGCTGCACGACGCCTATCAATATTTCGAGCGGCGCTTCGACATCGCCGCCGCCGGCGCGATCGCGTTCGGCGACGCGGAAGCCCCCGGACCGCAGCGGCTGCGCGAGATCCGCGAGACCGTGCAAGAGGGCGGCGTGGTGTGCGTGTTCGCCGAACCGCAACTCGACGGCAAGCTGGTCGACACGGTGCTCGAGGGGACCTCGGCGAAGCGGGCGACCCTGGATCCGCTCGGCGCGCGCTTCGAGCCGGGCCCCGATCTCTACGCCGAGCTGATCCGCGATCTGGGCGCGAGCCTGAGCGGCTGCCTCGCGAACTGACGCGCATAAGAAAAACCCGGCGGCGCCGCGCGCCGCCGGGTGCTTCGGAAAGGGCTGGCGGGCGTCCAGGCCCGCGGGGTCAGATCGCCAAATAGGTCTGGCGGAGTTCGGCGTTGTCGAGCACCTCTTGCGCGGTGCCGTCGAAGACCACTTGGCCGGTGTCGAGGATCACGGCGCGGTCCGCCAGATGCAGCGCGGCGATCGCGTTCTGCTCGACGATGACCGTGGTCATCCCCAGCTTTTTCACGTTCTCCAGCGTCCGCTCGATCTCTTGCACGATGACCGGCGCCAGGCCCTCGTAAGGCTCGTCGAGCAGCAGCAGCTTGACGTCCCTGGCCAGGGCGCGCGCGATCGCGAGCATCTGCTGCTCTCCGCCCGACATGGTGACGCCCTCTTGCTCGCGGCGCTCGCCAAGCCGGGGGAACAGGTCGTAGATGCGATCGAGCGACCAGCCGTGCGGCGGCGCGATTTGCGCGAGCTTGAGATTCTCTTCGACCGTCAGCCCCGGAATGATCCGGCGATCCTCGGGCACCAGGGCGACGCCCTGTTGCGCGGCCTGCCAGCCTTCCATCTCGTGCAGCGGCTTATGGTCCAGCCAAATCTCGCCGCGCTTGACCTCGGGGTCGCCGGCGCGGGCGATGGCGCGCAGCGTCGAGGTCTTGCCGGCTCCGTTGCGGCCGAGCAGCGCGAGGATTTCGCCCTCGCGCATGTCGAAGCTCACGCCCTGGACGATGTAGCTCTCGCTGTAATAGGCGTGAATGTCCCAAACCGAGAAATACGCCGCCTGACCGCCCTTGCCGCGCACCGGCGCGACGCCTGGGGCCTGCGCGCCGCCGAATTGGTCTTCTCCGAACAAGCTCGTGCTCATAGGTGCGCCCCTCCCAGATAGGCTTCCTGGACCTTGGGATCGCCTTTGATGTCCGCGGGCTTGCCCTCGACGATCGGCGTGCCCTGCGCGAGCACCGTGATCCGCTCGGCGAGGCTGAACACGACATGCATGTCGTGTTCGATCACCACCATGGTCAGGCCGCGGTCGCTGATGCGCTTCAGCAGGTCGATCGTATTATTGGTGTCCGCGCGGCTCATGCCGGCGGTCGGCTCGTCGAGCAGCAGCAATTCGGGCCGCTGCACCAGGCACATCGCCAACTCGAGACGGCGCTTGTCGCCCCGCGAGAGCGAGCTTGCGATCACGTCTTTCTTGTCGGCGAGGCCGACATCCTCGAGCATCGCCATCGCCTGGTCGCGGACCTCGGCGTCCTGATCGGTCCGCGGCCAGGGGTTGATTTTGAACGCGCCGTCCCGCTTGGCGTAGGTCGGGATGGTGACGTTCTCGATCAGGGTCATCTCGCCGAAGATCTCGGGCGTTTGGAAAACCCGGCTGACCCCGACTTGGTTGATCTCGTGCGGCTTCAGGCCGAGCAGCGAGACGTCGTTGAACATCACCGAGCCCGTGTCGGGCGTGAGCCGCCCGATGAACACGTTCAACAGGGTCGATTTGCCGGCGCCGTTGGGTCCGATGATGGCGTGGCAGCTGCCCGAGGCGATGTTGAGGTTCACGTCGCTCAGCGCTTTGAGGCCGCCGAAGCTTTTGTTGACGTTGGTGACGGTGAGCGTGCCGGACATGCGCTCCTCCCTTATTCGGCCGGTTGCGAGGCCGAGGAGGAGGTCGAGGCGCGTTCGCGCGCCTTTCTCTTCACCCAGGCTTGGATGCGTCGGAAGCCCTCCATGAGGCCGCCCGGCAAGTAGATGACGATCAGCATGAAGAGCACGCCGAGGGTCAGGTGCCAGCCTTCGCCCACGAACAGGCCCAAGACCGAGACGAGGGGCTCGGCGACCGAGTCGGGCAGGAAGCTGAAGGTCTCGAGCAGTTGGGTTTTATTGTACGCCGAGAAGATGTTCTCGAAATACTTGATCGCGCCGGCGCCGATGAACGGGCCGAGCAAGGTGCCCGAGCCGCCGAGGATCGTCATCAGCACGACCTCGCCCGACGCCGTCCACTGCATGCGCTCGGCGCCCGCCAGCGGATCGGTCACGGCCATCAACCCCCCGGCGAGGCCGGCGTACATGCCCGAGATCACGAACGCCGCCAAGGCGTAGGGGCGGGTGTTCAGCCCCGTGTAGTTGAGGCGGTTCTGGTTCGACTTCACCGCCTTCAGCATCATGCCGAACGGCGACCGGAAGATGCGCATGGTGATGTAGAAGCACACGATCAGAACGACGGCGCAGAAGTAGAAGCCCGCGTTGAACTGGAACTCGGTCCCGAGGGCGATGACCGACCAAGTCTGGTTCATCTCGAGGCCGAAGAGATGCGACACCGGCAGCGACGCGCCGTAGTCGACGCCGAGGGCGGTGTCGAGCACGCGGGGGTCCTGT
>CAZBIG010000391.1:0-3053 GCA_964491865.1 uncultured Neomegalonema sp.
ACGGCCTGGGCGCGATCAAAGCGACATCGGCCGCCTCGCTCGCGCTGCGGGGCGACGGGGCGCATCTGGTGCCGCTGGACGCCTGCATCGAGACCATGCGGCAGACCGGATTGGATATGAGCAGCCGCTACAAAGAGACCAGTCTCGGCGGGCTGGCGGTCAACTTCCCCGAGTGCTGATCCGCCGACGCCTTATTCTGCGGCCGGCTTCGGCGCGGCGTCGGCCGGCTCGGCCTTCGCGTCTTTCGCGCGCGGCTTTTTCGGCTTGGCCGTCTTCGGCGCCGGCGTGAGATCAACCGTCGGGGCCGGCAATTCGAACGGCTCCTGCCGAGCGCGATAGGCGACGAACGCGTCCCAATTGTCGAAGCCTTCGGCGACCGGGCGCGAGAACTGCTTGCGGTATTCGCTCTCCAGCTGATCAGGCGCCGCGTCCGAGCCGATCTTCTTCAAGATCCGCCGCATCAACTTCGGATGCCCGAGCTGATCGTAATGCACGATCATTTTTTTTCGGAGATTGCTCGCGAGCGTCAGATACTTCGAATAGTTCTTTCTGAATTTTTCCCAACTCTCGGGATCAAACGAAATCTTCGCGTGCAGCTTGTCGGCGTCGGCTTCCTGATCTTTGCGCAAGGTCCACAGATCGGTGGCGCGCGCGCGCTGCAACGAGGCGTAGACTTCGATCGGGTCGCGCAGCAAGACGATCTTCGGCCAGGGCGCCACCAGGTCGCGCAGCCCCGCCACCCGGCGCAAATGGCCCGGGAAGGCCTTGAACCCGAGCACATCATCCGGATTGAGGGCGCGCAGCGCGTCCAGAAAGGCGCGCGGATCGGCGTCGCGCTCGGCGACCGTGTCGATCGTCAGCCGATCCCGATGCCATGGGCTGATCTCAACGAAATCTTCTTTGAATATCTCCCCGTGGCAGACGACGCCTTGGGCGGAATTCAGCAAGCTCGTCAAATAGTAAGAGCCGGTCCGCGGCCAGGCGATCACCACGAATTCTCTTGTCATGCCGAATTCCTTGAAACTTCTCGCCGTCCGAGCCCTATGCGATAGATGTCGTCAGCCCGCGGGGCAACCCCGCCGGCATCGAGATCAGCGCGGCGCCGGCCGTGCGGCGCGCGCGACACGCGTTGAACGCGGCATTCAAGCCTTGCAAATCGCAACGTCAGCTTTCAGCTTCGCCGCCATGAGCGACGACCAGAGTTCGAAGCATTTCGAGGACGCTCTCCGCGACGAGGGGGTCCGTATGACCCGCCAACGGTCGGCGCTGATCGAAGTGCTGTCCGAAGCCCGCGACCACCCGGACGCCGATGAGCTGCTGCGCCGCGCGCGCGAGAAAGACCCGTCGGTGTCCCTCGCCACCGTGTATCGCACGCTCGCCCAGCTCGAAGAGCTGGGGCTGGTGCATCGACATGTCTTCGAAGGCGCGGCGGCTCGGTACGAAAGCAGCGCCGTGCCGCATCACGACCATATCATCGACCTCGAGACCGGCCGGATTATCGAGTTTAACTCTGGCGAGATCGAGCGTATCCAAGAACAGATCGCGCGGGCGCACGGTTACGAAATCGTGCATCATCGTCTCGAGCTGTATTGCCGACCGATCCGCCCCGCGCCGACCAGCGCGCCCCCCGCCGACGAAGACGACGAGCGGTCCTGACCCGCCCCTACTGAAACCGCCGCCCTGCGGGCGCAGGGCGGCGGTGACGTCTGATGCGGGCCAAACCGGTCAGCCGCCGGACGACGCCGCCCTGTTCTTGGCGGCGACGCCCGAGTTGGCGACGGTTAGTGGCGCAGATCCGCCTCGCCATCGGGCTCCGACGGCGCCGGCGGCAGCGGCTCGGCCTGAGGATCCCACTCGACAGGCTTCAGCGTGCCGGCGAGCGCGACGTTCAGCACTTCCGTGACGGTTTCGACCGGGATGATTTCGAGCCCGTCTTTCACGTTGTCCGGGATCTCCGGCAGGTCCTTGGCGTTGTCTTTCGGGATCAGAACCCGCTTGATGCCGCCCCGGAGCGCCGCCAGCAGCTTCTCCTTCAGCCCGCCGATCGGCAGCACGTTGCCGCGCAGCGTGACCTCGCCCGTCATCGCCACGTCGCGGCGCACGGGGATGTTGGTCAACACCGACACGATCGAGGTCACCATCGCGATGCCGGCCGAGGGGCCATCCTTCGGCGTCGCGCCCTCGGGCACGTGGACGTGGATGTCGAGCGTCTCGAACACCGGCGGCTTCACGCCTAGGCGCGGCGCGTTGGCCCGCACATACGACGCGGCGGCCTCGATCGACTCCTTCATGACGTCGCCGAGCTTGCCGGTGGTCCGCATGCGTCCCTTGCCCGGCAGCTTCAGCGCCTCGATCGTCAGCAGGTCGCCGCCCACCTCGGTCCAGGCCAAGCCGGTGGTCGCGCCGATCTGGTCCGCCTCTTCCGCGAGACCGTACTTGAACTTCGGCACCCCGAGAATGTCGGCGAGATCCTCGGGCGCGACCGCGACTTTGCTCGCTTCGCCCTTCACGATCTTGGTGACGGCCTTCCGCGCCAGACGGGCCACTTCGCGCTCGAGGTTCCGCACGCCGGCTTCGCGCGTGTAGGTGCGGATCATCTCGCGCAGAGCCGCGTCCGACACCTCGAACTCGGCGTCCGTCAATCCGTGCGCCTCAAGCTGCTTCGGCAGCAGATGGCGCCGAGCGATCTCGACTTTCTCATCCTCGGTGTATCCCGAGAGGCGGATGATCTCCATCCGGTCCATCAGCGGGGCCGGCATGTTGAGCGTGTTCGCCGTCGTCAAGAACATCACGTTCGACAGGTCGTAATCGACCTCGAGATAATGATCGTTGAAGTTGGCGTTCTGCTCTGGATCCAGCACTTCCAGCAGCGCCGAAGCCGGATCGCCTCGGAAATCGTAGCCCATCTTGTCGATCTCATCGAGCATGATGAGCGGATTGACCGTGCTCGCTTTCTTCAGCGATTGGATGATCTTGCCCGGCATCGAGCCGATAAAGGTCAGACGGTGCCCTCGGATCTCGGCCTCATAGCGCACGCCGCCGAGCGCGATGCG
>CAZBIG010000392.1:0-3050 GCA_964491865.1 uncultured Neomegalonema sp.
ACGCGAAGAGCCAGGAGATGGAGCCGGGCGCCCCGTGCCCGACCGTCATCACCTACTACGCGGACAAGTCCTTCACCTTCGAGATCAAGACGCCGCCGGCCTCGTACTTTCTGAAGAAGGCCGCCAAGCTGAAGTCGGGCAGCAAAGAGCCCGGCAAGTCGACCGCCGGCACGGTCACCGTCGCCCAGGTGCGCGAGATCGCCGAGGCCAAGATGAAGGATCTGAACGCCAACGACGTCGACGGCGCCATGAAGATCATTCTCGGCTCGGCGCGCTCGATGGGCATCGAGATCAAAGGCTGATCGGGGCGGAGGACAAGATCATGAGCAAACCCGGAAAGCGTATCGTCAAGGGGCGCGAGGCCGTCGGGGCCGGGGCCTCGGACCGCCCTCAGGTGACCCTCGAGGACGCGGTGAAGCTGGTGAAGGCCAACGCCACCGCGAAGTTCGACGAGACCATCGAAATCGCCATCAATCTCGGCGTCGATCCGCGCCACGCCGACCAGATGGTGCGCGGCGTCGTCACGCTGCCGTCGGGCACCGGCAAAACCGTTCGCGTGGCGGTGTTCGCGCGGGGGGCGAAGGCGGACGAGGCGAAGGAGGCCGGCGCGGACATCGTCGGGGCCGAGGACCTGATGGAGACCGTGCAGGGCGGGACCATCGAGTTCGACCGCTGCATCGCGACGCCCGACATGATGTCGGTGGTGGGCCGACTCGGCAAGGTGCTGGGTCCGCGCGGCCTGATGCCGAACCCGAAGGTCGGCACCGTCACGATGGACGTCAAAAAGGCGGTCGAAGACGCCAAGGGCGGTCAAGTGCAGTTTCGCGTCGAAAAGGCCGGCATCATCCATGCGGGCATCGGCAAAGCCAGCTTCGACGAGGGCGCGATCCTGCAGAACGCGCAGGCGATCGTCGACGCGGTGACCAAGGCCAAGCCGAGCGGGGCGAAGGGCACGTATTTGAAGAAGATCTCGCTCAGCTCGACCATGGGCCCAGGCGTGATCGTCGACGTCGCGAGCCTGTCCGCCTAACCAGCGTTTTGACACGGAAAAAAGCTGGACCGCCGCCGCTCTGCGGCGTATTGAGCCGGCTTGGCGCTGGGCGGGTTCGCCCCGCGCCGGGAAAAGGACTTTGATCCCAATCCCGTTTCAGATGTGAGCACGCCTGGTCGTCGATCGGGCGCGTGACGTGGGGCGGAGCGCCGGCCCAGGCTCGCACAGGCGGGGGACGTGATCGGAAGTTTTCGCGCTTCGGCGCCGGGCCCCTGCGCGGGTTTCCGGCGCGAAACGCGGCTTTCTTCGCTCCCCGAAACGACGATGGCGTCATCCGGCGGCCTCAGGGCCTTTCGGGCGGCGCGCCGCTTTTATTGTGGGAGCGACAGCTATGGACAGAGCCGAAAAATCGGCGGCGGTCGAAGAACTCGGCCGGATCGTCGAAGAGAGCGGCGTCATCATCGTCGCCAACTACGGCACCATGACGGTCGCCGAGATGCAGTCGATGCGCGCGAAAATGCGCGAGCAGGACGCGACCTTTAAGGTCGCGAAGAACCGGCTCGTGAAAATCGCGTTGGACGGCAAGCCGCAAGAGGTCGCCAAAGACCTGTTCACCGGCCAAACCGGCATCGCTTTCTCGAAAGACCCCGTGGCCGCCGCCAAGGTGGCGACCGCCTACGCCAAAGAGAACCAGAAGTTCGAGGTTCTCGGCGGGGCGCTCGGCGGGCAAAGGCTCGACGCGGCCGGCGTGAAGGCGCTCGCCGACATGCCGTCGATCGACGAATTGCGCGCCAAGCTGCTCGGAACGTTCAAAGCGCCGCTGGCGAAAATGGCCGGCGTCACCAAGGCGGTGCCGACCAAGATGGCGGGCGTGGCGAAGGCCGTGCCGCAAAAGCTGCTGGGCGTTTTGAAGGCGTACGAAGCCAAGCTGAACGAAGGCTGAGCGGGGGCGCGCGCCGCCGCTTGACGATAATCCGATCGATGAAGGGACTACACTGATGGCCGATCTTGAGAAAATCGCCGAGGAACTCTCGAACCTCACCGTGCTGCAGATCTCCGAGCTGGCGACGATGCTCGAAGACAAGTGGGGCGTCGAAGCCGCCGCCGGCGGCGGCATGCCGATGATGATGGCCGGGCCGATGCCGGGCGCGGGCGGCGGCGAGGCGGCCGAGCCGGTCGAGGAGAAGACCGAGTTCGACGTCATCCTGGTCGAGGCCGGGGCCAAGAAGATCAACGTGATCAAAGAGGTCCGCGCGATCACCGGCCTGGGCCTGAAGGATGCCAAGGAGCTGGTGGAAGCCGGCGGCAAGGCGGTCAAAGAGGCCGCTGCGAAGGCCGAGGCCGAAGAGATCAAGAAGAAGCTGGAAGAGGTCGGCGCCAAAGTCGAGCTCAAGTAACTCGGAGCCGGCCGGTTGCGCGCCGCGCGCGCAGCCGGCCGCCCGACGCTCTCGCGTCCCGGCGCTCTCGCGTTCTTGCGCGCGGAGGGGGTGGAGGCGGAGAGCAAGCGAAGCCGTTGCTCCGCTGCAACGATCACGAAATTGTGAGCGCTTGCGGTCAGATTTTTCGGAGGGCGTGGACTTGCGGTCTTCCCTCCCCCGGAAAATCTGTTAGTCCACGCCAGTGCTGAGGATTCACCGAAAAAATTAATATGCAACGTTGGAAGCGCCTGAGACCCCTTGGACGGATCTCGGCGTCTTTTGGCGTTTTTGAGGTTTGACGTCGTCAATCGAGCCCGCGGCGCGCGGGAGCGCGCTCGCATCGCGGGCGGCCCCACGTCCCGCCACGAGGAGCAGCATGGCCCAGACGCACGCCGGTCGCAAACGCATCCGTAAGTTTTTCGGCAAAATCCGCGAAATCGCGGAGATGCCCAACCTGATCGAGGTCCAGAAAAGCTCCTACGACCTGTTCCTGAACTCGGGCGACGGCCCTGCGCCCCGCGACGGCGAAGGCCTGATGGGCGTGTTTCAGTCCGTCTTTCCGATCAAGGATTTCAACGAGACGGCTGTGCTCGAGTTCGCGCATTACGAACTCGAACCGCCCAAATACGACGTCGAAGAGT
>CAZBIG010000393.1:0-3040 GCA_964491865.1 uncultured Neomegalonema sp.
AGCATCGCAGGTTCGTTATCGAGAGCACGCGCCCCGACGCCTGCCGCTTTCGGGAAAAGAGCCGCCAAAACCCCTGCCGCACGATGGTGCAGGTTTGGGCCACGAACGGCTGCGGGCATAAGGCGCGACCACTTCGGCTTTGCACAAAAATGCCGACAGCGCTTGAGCGCTCGATCTAGATGACAACTCTGCTGCTCTGAGCCCTGCGCCGCCCTCAGTCAGAACGAGAGTTCTGCGGTTGTTGAACCGAGACCCTTCGTTGGACCGCCCGCAGCTGGAGCTTCCGGGCCTCATCACATCGGCGGGCCGGAGGCGCCCCCGACTCGCTCTTTGAGCGAGCTTTTGCCCAAGACAGGGCTGTCAAGTCGAAAACGCCGCGAGTCGCCGGAGGGCGCCGAAGCGCCGAGATAGGGCCTCGTCGCGGCGGGCCGGGCGCTCCGGTCCGCCGACGCAGACCCGCGACGACGGAGGGGATCGTGAAAAAGACTGGACGCAAGCGCGCCCGAAAGGTCGCCGCTCGCCCAACGCCCGACGCCAAGGCCGCGGCGCCCCGGCCCGAGGCCGTCGGGTCGCCGAACGGCGTCGCGCACGGCGCGAAGGGCGCGGCGGGGGCGGCCGACGCGGTCGGCGCGGCCGGCGCCGACAGCGCGCTGTGGCGCGCGCTCGCGGCCTTTGACGTGGACTGCGCTTCTGCGGCCGGGGGCCCGGCGGACGGCGCGGCGCCGAAAAGCCGTTTCGCCGACAAACTGGCCCGCGAGCAGGGTTGGACCCGCGCGTTCGCGGATCGGGCGATCGAGGAGTACAAACGGTTCCTGTTCCTCGCCGCGACCTCCGGCGCGCTGACGGTTCCCTCGGAGGCGGTCGACCAGGTCTGGCACCTGCACCTCACCCACACGCGCTCATACTGGGACGATCTCTGCGCCAAGACGCTCGGCCGCCCGCTGCATCACGACCCGTCGCCGGGCGGCTGGACGGCGCGCGACCGGCACGCAAGGGCTTATGCGCGAACGCTGGAGCGCTACCGGAGGGTGTTCGGCGCGGCGCCGGATTGCACGATCTGGCCCGCGGTCGAGCAGCGCTTTCCGGGCTGCGCGCCCTGGCTCGGCCAGAAGGCGGCCGGGTCGCCCCCGCGCGCGGCGGATGCGGACGGCGCGGCCTTCGACGCGGCGGCCCCGTCGACGGCCTGGCGACGCTGGCGCCGCCGGCTCTGGCTCGCAGCCGCAATCCTGTTGGGGCTCGGCGTCTGGGGCGCCGTCGCCGGACCGGACGCGCGCGCCCTCGGGCTGCCGGAGCTGCGGGACTGGATCGGTCCGATGTTCGTCGGCCTCGGCGCGCTCGGGGGCCTGCTGACGCTGGTTCTGGGAGCCCTCTCGCAGGAGCATGACGGCCGCTCCTTGCTGCGCTTCGTGATCGCCGACGCGATCGGCGACGCGCTCGGCGGCATCGGCGGCGGCGACGGATGCGGGGGAGGCTGCGGGGGCTGCGGAGGCGGATAGGCCCGGCGCCGACCGATCGGCGCGGCGATCCGATCCCCCCAGCCGGGAGCTCGGGCCGCGACGCGCAGGCCGCGTCGCGGCCCGAGCTTTTCCGGAGCGGGCGTCGCGCAGCGGCGCTCGGCGGCGCGCGGCGGGTCGCGCGCGGGCGGGGCCGGGACGGCCGGCGTCGGGCGTCGTCAGGACCGGCGGCTCTTGGTGCCGTGATGGCCGGCGCGCCGGCTGTGGGCGGTCTCTTTCCGCACCTCGATCGCCTTCCCGAAGTCCCGCAGATAGCGGTCCGCGAAGCCCGGCGCGATGGCGTAGAGCTGGCCGATCTCGACCCCCGGGTCGAGCCTGGTGGCGACGTCGAAGAAATACGCGGCCCGCGCGTCGTCGCCGGCGATGGTCATCACCGCCGACTGCGCAAGCCGCATCACCGGGATCTCGACGCCGATCCGCGGGTCCGACGCCCGCTCGAGCGCCTGGCAGGCGGCGACCATCGCCTCCCGGTCCAAGTCTTTCGACATGCCGACATGCGCGCCCGCGGCGACCACATGCACCGCGAACCGGGTATACGGGTCACTCGCGAACGAGAGGCATTTCTGCGCCCAATCCATCGTGGTGGCGAAATCGTAGCGCTCGGGCAAATTCACGGCGCTGCTCGAAGCCTGGGCGTAGATCCCCGGATGAGTCTGGTACTCGAGCATCAACTTCGTCATGATCCCCAGAGCATCTTGAAATCTATTTTGCACTCTTTGGTAGCGGGCCAGCGCCAATTGGGTGTCGACCAAATACGGGGCGATCCTTTGGGCGGCGGCCACGTCTTCGCCGGCCTCCGCCATGCGCTCGATGCGGGCCTGCCGGTCTGAGAAATAGAGGCCGAGGCGGTGATTGGCTTCGGCGGCGCCGGTGAAGGCGAGCGCGAAGGTCGGGTCCATCGCCTTGGCGAGCTGGAAATCCCGCAACGACTCCTGAAACTTGGCGTTGTCTGCGGTGCGGAGCTTCGCGAGGCCGCGGAGATAATGATCGATCGCGGACGGCTTCGCCCTGAACAGATGCGTGGCGCGGTCGGTCTCGAACCGCTCGATCTCGCCGACGGCGTGGGCGCCGATGGCGTCCATGGTCCGGCGGACGACCGCCATCAGGGGCGCGCTGTCGCCGCGGCGGAACAGCAGCAGCGGACCGGGGTCGTGCAGGACCACCGGCCTCGGGTCAGGCTGGGCCAGATCGTAGAGATCAACCCCGACGCTGAGGCGGGTCCCGCTGGCCGCCACGTCGCCGACGACCAGCAGATCGACGCCCTGGCCCTGCGCCGCGGCGACCATGCCGGCCACCGGATCATTGCGATACGGGCCCGCGAACGCCCAGTCGGGCGCGATGAACGCGACAGCGTCGAGAAAGCCGAGCTTGAAGAGCTGCTCGCCGATCGCGGACCGCAGCTGCGGGGTGTACTGGTCCGCGCGCTGGACGTAGGAGCCGTCGGAGCTGAACGGCGCCACCGCGATCCGCCGGCGGCGGGCGCGCGCCCCGGCCAGCGACAGCGCGCGGCCCGGCGGCGTCGGGCC
>CAZBIG010000394.1:0-2946 GCA_964491865.1 uncultured Neomegalonema sp.
TTTCGCGCCCGCGGCGTCGGCGTTCCAAATGGCCGAGGCGCATCTCAAGGAGCAAATGCGCGTGTTGCCCTGCGCCGCCTGGTGCGACGGACAATATGGGCTCGACGGTCTCTATGTCGGCGTGCCGGTGGTGATCGGCGCGGGCGGCGTCGAGCGGATCGTCGAGATCCGCTTCAACGAGGCCGAGCGCGCCATGTTCCAGACCTCGGTGGACGCGGTGCGGGAACTGGTGGCGGCCTGCAAATCGCTCGAGCCGGCGCTCGGTTAGCTGACGGCGCCGAACGGGGCGGCCCTGACCGCGCCGCTGTCGCGCGTTCGGCGCGACGACCCGCCGCCGTCGCCGCGCGAGGCGGCGCTGCGGCGGGCCTGGGGCGATCGCGTCGGGGCGCGGGCGCGAAAAGGGCCCCGTCTCGCCCTGAAGCGCCCGGACGCCTAGCGCCCTGCGGCGCCGCGGGGAGCCGACGCGGCCTCGGCCCGAGAAGCGGGTCTCAGAGGCGCCGGCTAGCCGGCGACCTCCTCCTCATAGGCCCACGAGATCCCGATCAGGCGGATCTCGTCCTCTGCGGTCACCGGCTCGAGCTCGAGGTCGAAGCAGTCGAAGGGCACGATCTTGTCGAGCGGCATGACCATTTTCTCATAGGCCTTCACCTGGCCCACCACCTCGCCGCGATGCCGGATCCGCGCCGCGAACATGTGCGCGCCGGGGGCCCGCAGCTTCAACGACACCGAGTTATGCCGCGGCAGCAGGAACCGCACCTGGGCGCGGAACCGGATGCGCGGCCGCTCGACGGTCGGCCAGGCCACCCGGTCTTCGATCCGCCAGTCGCCCTTGGTCTCGCCGTGCTGCTGCTGGAACAACAAGAGGTCCGCATTGGGCTTCACAGTCGGGTAGTCGGGCCAAACTTCCGAAAAGTCGGCGAGATAGCCGGCTAAGGCGTTTTTGTCGTAACGCGCCGGGTTATGGGCGTCACGCAAGTCGAACAGTTCGTCACGCCCGAAATAGCGCTGCGCAACGCGCCGGTTGCACTCGGCGTAGCGCTCGCGGATCGACTTCACCGCCGGCCGCTGCAGAAAATACTTGCTGCCCTTTCGCCGGGTCGACAGCCTCAAGAACAGATCGCGCAGATACAGCTTCTCGGTCTGGTCGGCGCACAGCCTGTCGAGCATTTGCACCGCGATCCCGGCCTCGACGGTCAGGCTCGGATTAATGTCCGCCGGATCGGCCATGTCCGGCGTCTTTTCCAGCCCGATCTGCGCCAGGAAATCGGCCTTGATGTCGCCGTTCAGCAGCGCCTCGCGCTCGAACACGCGGAGCTGAACGCAGCCCTCGCCGAACGCCGCCTCGAACCGGTCGATGATCGCCGCGTAGTCGCGATTGTCCGGCGACAGCAGCGCGTGGTCGGGCCGCATGTGCGGCAGGGTCACGCCCTGCAGGTTGGCGTTTTTCAGCTCTTGCAACAGGCCCGACTGGATCAGCGCCGCCTGTTCGCGAACGTAGTACACGAAGCGGACGTCGAACTGGCCCAAATGATCGTGCAGGCGGCGGATCTGGGCCTCGTCGAAGAAGTGAACGCCCTCCCAGGTGAACACGAACTTCGTGACGTGCGGGGCCGCCTGTTCGATCTCGCGCACGGCGTCGGCCCATTCCGGGCTCTCGAGGTCCTGGAACAGAAAGGGCTGTCCCGCTTCGGCGATCGACTGGGTGTGGATCAGCCGGCAGCCGCGGGTCTCGAGCAGGTCTCGGTTGGCGAACAGAAAGTACTGCAGGCTCGAGCTGCCCGCCTTGTCGCTGCCGATATGGATGAAAACCGTTTTCGTCATCGACCGACCCTTGAGTTGACGCGCGCGGTCGCGGCGAAATCCGTCGCCGGCCCGGCGCGCGCGAGTTGCGCTTGAGCGAGCAAGAAGCGCGCCGCCTGGGGCGGCCGGTGAGACCCCGCGCCGCAGCGGCTGCGGCCCCCGGCCGCGCGCGCCGAGTTGCGGGGGCGACGGGGCTGCGCTACCGGAACAAGTAAAGCCGCCTCGGCGAGCGTTGCGAGAGCCCCGCCTCGACCCGGCGGCGGGCCTGATCATCGGAGGAAGCGCGCATGAACATCCATGAATATCAGGCCAAATCGTTGCTCAGGGACTATGGCGCGCCGGTCGCCGACGGGCGCGTCGCGTTCAACGGCGAGGACGCCTGGCGCGCCGCCGAGGAGATCGGCGGCCCCGTCTGGGTGGTGAAAGCGCAGATCCATGCCGGCGGCCGCGGCAAGGGGTCGTTCAAAGAGCCCGAGGCCGGCGAGAAGGGCGGCGTGCGCATCGCCAAATCGGTCGAGGAGGCGACCGAGTTCGCCCAACAGATGATCGGCCGCACGCTGGTGACCCATCAAACGGGCCCAGCCGGCAAGCAGGTCGGACGGGTCTATGTCGAAGACGGCTCGGATATCGAGAAAGAGTTCTACCTCTCCTTGCTGGTCGATCGCGTGACCAGCCGGGTATCGTTCGTGGTCTCGACCGAAGGCGGGATGGATATCGAAGAGGTCGCCGCGTCGACGCCCGAGAAAATCGTGACCTTCTCGGTGGACCCGGCCACCGGCGTGCAGCCGTTCCATGGCCGCAAGGTCGCGTACGCGCTCGGGTTGGAGGGGTCTCAGGTCAAGCAGTGCGTGGCGCTCGTCAACACCCTGTACCGGCTGTTCATCGAGAAAGATTGCGATCTCATCGAAATCAACCCGCTCATCATTGAAAAAGGCGGGGCGCTCAAGTGCCTCGACTGCAAGATGAGCTTCGACGGCAATGCGATGTATCGTCATCCCGAGCTGTCCGAGCTGCGCGACGAGACGGAAGAAGACCCCAAAGAGCTCGCGGCGTCGAAATTCGACCTGAATTACATCGCGCTCGATGGCGAGATCGGCTGCATGGTGAACGGCGCCGGTCTGGCGATGGCCACCATGGACATCATCA
>CAZBIG010000395.1:0-2945 GCA_964491865.1 uncultured Neomegalonema sp.
GCTGTCCTGGCGGTCTCGCGCGCCGTCGCGCTGCGCGGCGACATGGGTCGTCGGATCCGCCCCGCGCGACGGCCGGTCGACGCGCCGGTCGCGTCCCATGCTGCGTCCAAGCCAAAAAGCCGCCGCCGCCGCTGCCACGAGCAACACCACCGTGACGCCGTCCATCACCGTCTCCATCCTGTCGATCGCCCCGCTCGCGCATCAGATGGGGAGCCGCGCCGCGTTTCGCCACGCGCGGCGGCAATCGGCCGGGCGACAGCCGTCCCCGCGCGCTGTCGCGTCGTTTTTAGGGGCGTTCGCCCCTCTCAACGCGCTAAAACTCTCGCGACGGCGTTTGCGCGTCCGTTATTCACACCGCGAGAGACGGCCATGCTGTTCCTGACTTGCCCCTGTTGCCGGGCCGAGGGCGAAGAGACCGAGTTCCACCCGGGCGGCGAAGCGCACATCGTGCGCCGCGCGGGCGACGGCGACACGGACGCGGATCTCGGCCGGTATCTGTTCGAGCGCAAGAACCCGAAGGGTCTGCATTTCGAACGCTGGCGGCACCAGTACGGCTGCGGCAAGTGGTTCCATGTGATCCGCGATACGCGCACGCTCGAGATCCTGGGGACGTACCCGATCGAGGCCCCGTCTCCGCCCGCCGAGCTGGTCGCCGCCGCCGAAGCGCGGCTCGCCGCGCGGGGGCTGCCGCCCGTCTCGTCCCGCTAAGCGCCGACATCTCGGAACCAGGATCCCGCCTATGGCCGACGCCGCCGACCACACCGCCGCCGAACAGGCCCCGCGCCAAAAGACGTCGCGCGAGAAACCCCGCTCGAACGCCATGCGGTTGGCCGAGGGCGGCGTCGCGATCGACCGCTCGCGGCCGGTCCGCTTTTCGCTCAACGGCAAGACGGTCGAGGGCTACGCCGGCGACACGCTCGCCTCGGCGCTGATCGCCAGCGGCCAACATTTCGTGGCGCGGTCTTTCAAGTATCACCGCCCGCGCGGCTTCGTGGCGTCAGGCGTCGAAGAACCGAACGCGCTGTTCGGCGTGGGCGAGGCTGATCAGTTCGAGCCGAACCAGCGCGGCACCATGGTCGAGATCCATGAGGGCCTGGTCGCCAAGACCCAAAACCATTTCCCGAGCCTCGAATACGACATCGGTTCGGTGAACGCGATGTTCTCGCGGTTCTTTCCGGCCGGCTTTTACTACAAGACCTTCATCAAGCCGCGGGTCGCCTGGAAACATGTGTTCGAGCCGTTCATCCGGCAGGCGGCCGGCCTCGGCAAGGCCCCGACCAAGCCCGATCCGTCGAGCTACGAGCATTTCTACGCCGTCGTCGACGTGCTGATCGCGGGCGGCGGGCTGGCGGGTCTGCTGGCGGCGCGGGCGGCGGCGGCGGGCGGCGCCCGGGTGCTGCTCTGCGAGCAGACCGCGCTTCTGGGCGGCCGCGCTTTGGTCGACGACGGCCGCGTCGTCGACCCCGAGCGCGGCGAGATGGCGCTCGCCGACTATACCCGCGCGCTGATCGCCGAACTCGAGGCGGCGCCGAACGTCGCGCTGCGCACCCGAACGCAGGTGTCGGCCCACGAGGACCACAATTACGTCCTGTGCTACGAGCGCCGGACCGACCATGATCCGACCGCGCCGGGACCGCGCCACCGGCTCTGGCGCGTGCGCGCGGGCCGGGTGGTCGCCGCGACCGGCGCGATCGAACGGCCGATCCCCTTCGCCTATAACGACGTGCCCGGCGTCATGCTGGCGTCGGCGATGCGCGATTATCTGGCGCTGTACGCCGCCAAGCCCGGTCAGCGCGTGGTCGTCTTCACCAACAACGACGACGCCTATCGCACGGCCATCGCGCTGCGGAACGCGGGCGTGGCGGTGCCGGCGATCCTGGACAGCCGCGAAGGCACCAACGGCGACCTGCCGCAGATCTGCCGCCAGATGGGCATGCGCCTGCAGTTCGGCTCGGCGGTCGCCAAGGCCCATGGCAAGACCCGGGTCGAGGCGGTGGACGCGGCCGAACTGCGCGCCTCGGGCCGCCCCGGCGCGCCCGAGCGCATCGATTGCGACGCGGTGGCGATGTCGGGGGGCTGGAACCCGGCCGTCCACTTGTACAGCCATTCCGGCGGCGGGGTCGTCTGGGACGAGACCGAGCTGATGTTCCGCCCCGATCCGGCCAAGGCGCCGCTGCGTTGGGACGGCGCCCAAGGCGTCGCCTGCGCGGGCCGGGCCAACGGTCATCTCGGATGGGCCGAGATCGCCGCCGACGCGGTCGCCGCAGGGCTGGCCGCGGCCGAGGGCGCCGGAAAGCCGGTCGCCAGCCCGCCGCCGACGCCGAGCTTTTCGGGCGCGCGGATGGACCGGATCGAGCCCCTCTGGTTTTCGCCCGCCCACGGCTCCGAGGCTGTCGGCAACAAGCATTTCCTCGATTTTCAGAACGACGTCACCGCGGCCGACGTCGAGCTCGCCGCGCGCGAGGGCTATGAGAGCGTCGAGCACGCCAAGCGCTACACGACGCTCGGCATGGCGACCGACCAAGGCAAGCTGTCGAACATCAACGGGCTGGCGATCCTGGCCGACGCGCGCAAGGCCAGCATCCCCGAGGTGGGGACCACCACCTTCCGCCCGCCCTATACGCCGATTTCGATCGGATCGATCGCCGGGCGCGAGAAAGGCGCGCTGTTCAAGCCGGTGCGCCAGACGCCGATGCATGGCTGGCACGCGGCGCGGCGCCCGGTGTGGGAGCCGGTGGGCGATTGGCGGCGGCCCTTCGCCTATCCGCGCCCGGCCGAGGACGGCGGGTCGGCCGAAGACGTCGGCGCCGCGGTCAATCGCGAGATCCTGACGACCCGCGAGAAAGTCGGCATGCTCGACGCCTCGACGCTGGGCAAAATCATCGTCGCCGGGCCCGACGCGGCGATTTTCCTCGACCGCGTCTACACCAGCATGATGTCGACGT
>CAZBIG010000396.1:0-2922 GCA_964491865.1 uncultured Neomegalonema sp.
GGGCAGCCGTGTCCTGAAAATGGCCTGACCCTCCAGGCTCTCGCGCCCGAGCCCGCGTCGCCCGAGCGCGCGGGCTATCGATCGCCGCGCGGCGGGCCGCTCTCGACCGCGCCGCCCGCCTCTTCGAGCCGATCGGTCGCCGGCGGGGGGGTCCGGCTGAGCGCGCTGATCTCGGCCCGCTGATCCGGGGTCAAAGCGACCTCGAGCGCGGCGAGGGCGGGCTCGAGCTGCGCCACGGAGCGCGCGCCGATGATCGGGCAGGTCACCGCCGGATGACCGGCCGCCCAAGCCACCGCCAGCGTCGCCGGATGCGCGCCCATCGCCTCGGCCGCCTCGACGAAGGCGGCGGCGGTCTCGTGAACCCAAGCCTCGCCATAGCGCGCGGCGTAGCGGCGATCGGTGATCAGACGACCCGCGTTCGGTCGGCTGTCGCGCCGGAACTTGCCGCTCAACAGCCCCGCAGCCAACGGACTGTAGGAGACGACGCCGAGATCCTCGGCGGCGGCGAGCGGCAGGATCTCGACCTCGGCCTGGCGCTTCACCAAGCTGTACATCGGCTGCAGCACCTCGATCGGCGCCCAGCCCCGCCGATCGGCGACGCCGAGCGCGGTGGCGATCCGCCACGCCGCGAAGTTGCTCGCGCCGAGATGCAACACCTTGCCGCTCGTCACCAACGTCTCGAGCGCGCGCAGCGTCTCTTCCAGAGGGGTCGCCGAATCCTCCATATGGAGGAAGTAGATGTCGATCCGGTCGGTCTTCAGCCGGCGCAAGCTCGCTTCGACCGCCTGGATGATGCGCCGCCGACCGGTTCCGCGCGCATTCGGGTCGGCGCCGAACGGCTTGCCCACCTTCGACGTGATCACGAGCTGGTCGCGCTCGCCGCGGATCAGGTCGCCGAGGATCTCCTCGGCGAGCCCGTGCTGGTACACGTCCGCACAGTCGAAAAAGGACACGCCCCGATCGCGGCAGGCCGCATAGAGGCGCGCCGACTCCGCGCGGTCCGCGTCGCCGCCGAAGGACATGGTCCCAAAGCAGAGCGGAGACACCTGAAGGCCGGTCCGGCCAAGCCGTTTCAGCGCCATCGCGCCCTCCTCCGCTCGCGCGCCGTCGATCCGCGCCGCGCGCCGACCTTGCTCAGACCGGTTGGAACAGACCGGTTTCGGGCTCGAGCACGTGCAGCTGCCCCTCGGAAATGTCGAACCAGCCGCCATGCAGGGTCAGTCGACCGCTGTCGATCGCGTCGCGCACGAAAGGAAAGCCGGCCAGATTGCGCAGCGAGGTCTTCACGCCTTCCTGCTCGAGCGCCCGCACGCGCTCGGCGCGTTCTCCGGCCTCGAGACGTTGATAGGCCGGCCTCAAAATGTCCATCCAGCGATCGACGAAGCTGGTCGAGCCCTTCCCCGCGGCGATCGCGTCGGCCCGATCGTGATAGGCCGCCACGCCGCCGCACTGGGCGTGCCCGAGCACCACGATATGCGCCACCTTCAGCGCCGTGACGGCGTATTCGATCGCCGCCGAGGTGCCGTGATGCTCGTGGTCGGGCGCGAAGGGCGGACACAGATTGGCGACGTTGCGCACCATGAACAGCTCGCCGGGCTCGGCGCCCAGCAGCGCCTGGACGTCGACGCGGCTGTCGCAACAGGCGATGATCATCGCGCGCGGGCGCTGCCCATTGTCCGACAATTGGGCGTACCAGGATCGATCCGCCTGGTACTTCGTCGCGCGCCACGCCCGGAACCGCTCGAGCAGATAGGTGGGGAATTGACTGGTCGGCGGCTCGGCGCCGTTGGCGGCCGCGCGCTCGGCGTTCTTGGTCATCAGCGTCTCCTGTGAAGCCGGACGGCCGGCGGGCGCGCGCGGCGCCGCGCCCGCCATAGCCGTGCGACGCGTCAGACGTCGAGGTTCTCGACGCGCAGGGCGTTCGACTGGATGAACTCGCGCCGCGGCTCGACGGCGTCGCCCATCAGCTTTGTGAAGATCTCGTCCGCCTCGTCGACATGCTCGACCCCGACCCGCAGCAGCGTGCGCGCCTCGGGGTCCAGCGTCGTCTCCCACAGCTGGTCGGCGTTCATCTCGCCCAACCCTTTGTAGCGCTGCAGCGCGATGCCGCGTTCGCCTTCGGCGATCACGGCGTCGAGCAGCGCCATCGGGCCGTGCACGCGGACGCTGCGGTCTTTGCGCGCGAAAACGGCCGGCGCGCCGTAGATCTCGCGCAAGGCCTCGGCGCCCGAGGCGAGCCGGCGGGCCTCGGCCGAGCGGGCCAAAGCCCCGTCGACGGTTCGGATCTCCGCGACCCCGCGCACGATGCGCTTGAACCGCAAGCCGCCGTCGGCGGTCCGTTCGCTGGTCCAGCCGCGCTCGAATTCGCGCGCCAGCGCGTCGAGCCGCGCGGCGACGGCCTGGCCGGCCGCCTCGGCGCGGGCTGGATCGGTCAGCACGTCCTCGGACAATGCGCCCTCGATCGCCGCCTGCTCGACCACCGGCCGCGGATAGTGCTGCGGCAGCGCCTGCAGCAGGTGAGCGGTCTGCCGCGCCTCCTCGAGCACGCGGCGCAAATCGGGGCCGGCGATCTGCGTCCCGTCGGCCAGGGTCAGCGCGCCCCCGTCGACGCCTGAGTCGATCAAAAAGTCGTCAAGCGCCTTCTGATCTTTCAAATAGACTTCAGATTTTCCTCGCGCGACTTTGAACAATGGCGGCTGGGCGATGTACAAAAAACCACCGTCGATGATCTCAGGCATCTGACGATAGAAGAATGTCAGAAGGAGCGTCCGAATATGCGCGCCGTCGACATCGGCGTCGGTCATGATGATGATCTTATGGTAGCGCAGCTTCGAGATGTCGAACTCGTCGCGGCCGATGCCGGCGCCAAGCGCGGTGATCAGCGTGCCGATTTCCTGGCTCGACAGCATCTTGTCGAAGCGC
>CAZBIG010000397.1:0-2921 GCA_964491865.1 uncultured Neomegalonema sp.
ATGTACATCGCGATCTCTTTCTTGGGGTTCTCGGCCTCGAGAAACAGCAGCTGGGCCACGATCAGCGTGGACATGCCGTCATGGACCGGGCCCGAGACGAACACGATGCGCTCTTTCAGCAGGCGCGAGAAGATGTCGTAGGCGCGCTCGCCGCGGGAGGTCTGCTCGACCACATACGGCACCAGCGTGTTCATGGTGGTCTCGATCGGATCCTGGTCGCGCAGGGCGCCGAAAAGTTGGGTCATTGACTGCTCTCGATGAAAGGGCGGAGCCGACGGTCGGCCGGTCCCCGGTATCGCCCGGTGACGGACAAAGCGTTAACTAGCGCGGCGGGACGCGACAACAGGCGCGCGCGCCGCTTTCGATGGCGCAGGGCGCGCGGCCGGGGGGCGCGCTCGGCGCGGGGCGGACGGGCGCGCTCGGCGCGGGGCCTGGGCGCGCTTGGCGCGGGGCCGGGGATCGCTTGGCCCGGGGCCGACGGGCGCGGCGCGGCCGTCAGTCGGCCTTGCCCGTCTCGGAACCGTCGCCCTCGGCGTCGAGCGCTTCGAGCGCCGCTTTCAGCTCGTCGGCGCTGGCGGTCTTGTCGGTCACGGTCGCCAGCTCGAAGACATAGTCGACGACTTTGTCTTCGAACAACGGCATCGCGATCTGCTGGCGCATCTGCGGGTTCGACTTCACGAACTCGAGATAAGCGCGCTCTTGCCCGGGATACTGCCGCGCCTGCTCGGCGATCGCCTGATTGACGTCGCCGTCGCTGACGCGGATCGCGTTCTTCTCGCCGATATCCGCCAACACCAACCCCAGTTTGACGCGGCGCTCGGCCAGGGCGCGATGCTCTTCGGTCGGCTCGATCTCCGGATGGTCGTGGCCCTGCACGTCGGGGTTCTCTTCGTGCCAGAGCTGATGGGCGATTTGCTTGGCCTCGGGCTCGACCAGCGCCTCGGGCAGCTCGAACCGCACCCGCTCGTTGAGATCGTCGAGCAGGGCGCGCTTCATCAGCGACCGAGACGCCTTGCGGTACTCGTCGCTTAAGCGCTCTTTGATCTGCGCCCGGAACGCCTCGAGCGACTCGATCCCGTATTTTTCGGCGAGCGCGTCGTCGATCGGATGCGGTTGCGGGGTCTGCACGGCCTTCACCGTCACCTCGAACACCGCCTCTTTGCCGCGCAGCGCTTCCGCGCCGTAATCCTCGGGGAACGACACCGTCACGTCGCGGCTCTCGCCCGCCGCCGCCCCCAAGAGCTGAGGCTCGAAGCCCGGAATGAACCGCCCCGACCCCACGACCAGCGGGAAATCCTCGGCCGAGCCGCCCTCGAACGCCTCGCCGTCGATCCGGCCGACGAAGTCGATCACCGCCTGATCGCCGTCCGCCACCGGGCCGTCCTTCGGCTCATAGGTCTTGGCGTTCTCGGCGACGCCTTCGAGCGCCTCCTGGATCGCCGACTCGGCCGGCTCGACGACGTACCGCTCGAGCGTGATCGCCGACAACGGGACGTCGGGGATCTCCGGCATGATCTCGTACGAGAATTCGACGTCGAGATCGTCGCCGGCGTCGAAGCTCTCGTTTTTGATTTCGATCGCGGGCTGCTTGGCGGGTTTGTGACCGACGCTCTCGAAATGGTCGCGGAGGGTCTGATCGACCATCTCCTGCATCACGTCGCCCATCAGACGGGGACCGAAGCGCTTTTTGACGACGGCCGCGGGCACTTTGCCCGGGCGAAAGCCGTCGATCTTGATGCTCGGCCGCACCTCTTCGATCTTCTCGTCGACCTTGGCCTCGATTTCGGCCGCCGTGGCCTTGGCCGAATAGGTCCGCTTCAGGCCGTCGGCCTGGGTTTCAGTGACTTGCATGCGGATCGCCGCCCTCTCGAACTGATCGGCCGGCCATACGGGGCCGCGCGAACGGGTGAGAATGAAAAGCGCGAGGCGACGCCCCGGCGCACGCGCGCCTGCTGTCGAGCTTGCGCCGTCGCGACGCGCGGATCGCGGAGCGCTTATCGAAGGGGCCGGACGCTGACAAGCCCGCCGCGTCGGCCGGGCCGCGCCGCCGGACGCGATTGGTGCGGGTGAAGGGACTCGAACCCCCACGCCTCGCGGCGCCAGAACCTAAATCTGGTGCGTCTACCAGTTCCGCCACACCCGCACGCGGCCGCGCCGGCCGACCGCCCGTATAGCACCCCCGCGCGCCGCGAAAAGGCGCCGCGTCGGGCGCCGCGCGCCGATCGCGCGGTTTCCCACAACGGCGCCGGCGCGGCTCAAGGCGGCAACTGCGCGAGCGCCGCCGGCAGCGCCTCGGGCAGGTCTTCGGCGATCAGCCCCGGGCCGGCGGCGCGCCCCGCGGAGACATGCAGCCAGACCCCGCCGCAGGCGGCCTCGAAGGCCGGCCAGCCGCGCGCCGCGAGCCCCGCGATGAAGCCGACCAGCGCGTCGCCCGATCCCGCCGTCGCCAGATCCGGGGCGGCGCGGTCGCGCACCGCCGCATGGACGCCGACCCGGCCGTCGGGCGCGGCGACCACCGTGTCGCACCCCTTGAGCACCGTCACCGCGCCGGCGCGCTCGGCCGCGCGCCGCGCCGCCTCGATCTTGCCGATCCGCCCCGCGACCGGCCCCCGAAGCGCCTCGGCGAGGTCCGGGAACACGCGAGCGAACTCGCCGCCATGGGGGGTCAGCGCGACGCTCGCCTCGCTGGCCCGCACCGCCTCGAACAACGCCTCGGGCGTCGCTTCGAAACTGGTGAGCGCGTCGGCGTCGAGCACGACCGTCCGCGCCCCCGCCCCCAGCGCCGCGACGACCGCGGCGCGGGTCGCGGCCCCCACCCCGAAGGCGGGGCCCAGCGCCGCCGCGGTCAGGCGCCGATCGGCCAGCGCGCCGGCCAACGCCTCGGGCCCGCCCGCCTCGATCAGCATCACCGCGGTCAGATG